>NZ_JBEOVJ010000035.1:0-77436 GCF_040295435.1 Streptomyces sp. NPDC002809 | reverse complement strand
CCCAGCTGTCGCCCTCGCTGCGTTACTTTGCGCGGCCGCCCCCGCGGGGGCCACCCTCCGTCCCCGGGGGCGGGGCGCGCCGCCCCCCCCACGCCCGTCTTCGCGTACGCGCTCGGAGGCGGTCAGGAAGCGGTGCGGCCGAGGCACTGCTTCAGTTCGTCGACCTCGTAGAAGTAGCTGCCCTTCGCCACCGGCTCGCAGCCCTTCCTGAACGCGGTCTGCTTCTCGTTGTAGAGCATCCGCACCAGGTACTTGTTCCCCTTCCGGTACAGGTCCCACTGGATGTTCGTGGCCATGGACGCCACCGACTCGCCACGCCACGGGTTGTCGGCGTACGTGTACGGCCGGGCCTCCGAGACGGCCTTCGTGCTGCCGGGCAGGCCCATCAGGGCGGCCAGCGGGATGATCTCCTCCGCGTGCGTGAAGCGCAGCTCCGCGCCGGCGTTGCTGGTTCCGTTCCGCTTGGCGTCGATCTTCGTGAAGAAGTCGTCGAGCAGGACGTTCGCCATCTTGTACGTGATGTCGCTGTCGTTGAAGCCCGGCCCCTTCTCGTAGAAGTCCTCGGCGTCGCTGAGGTACGCGAACCACTTCGCGTCACCGGGGGCGATGTAGCGCTTCATGTTCCAGTCGCCCTCGTCGGCCATGGCCGGAGCGATGCTGTAGAGGGCGTAGACCGCCTGCGCGAGCTCCACCTCGGTGCCGATCGAGTCGAACTCGCCCGCCGAGATCCGCTTGACGAACGCCGGCTTGAAGATCTTCTTCAGTACGTTGCGGGCCGCGGTGTGCGAGGCCGGCTGGTCGGTGATCCCGTCAAGGGTGGCGGCGAGCCGCTCGTCGTTGTCGACGTAGTCCCGGTACTCCGCACCGCCGGCCGACTTGTGGAAGTAGAGCAGGTCGGCATCGGTCCTGGCCGGCGTGATGAGCGGTGCCAGGGCCGGGTCGTTCTCGGCGAGGGCCTCGGCGAACAGGTCGCCGCTGTCGACGGCACGGTCCTTGCCGGAGTTGGTGACGTTGATCTGCTCGGAGTCCGCGGCGATCTGCTTGAAGAGTCCGGGAAGCCGCTTCTCCAGCCGCGCGGCGGTGTCCTGGATCTCGCGCACGCCCCGCCCGCTGAGCTGCCCGTAGCCGATCTTGTCCATGGCGGCGAGCAGCGCCTTCGTCTCCCCGCCGAACCGCTCGCCGGTGGCGGTGAGCTGTCCCTCGCCCCGTGCCTTGTCCCACAGCGCCAGGATCAGGTCGCCGTCCTCGCTGTCGGAGGCTGCGCGGGAGCCGTGGCGGGAGACGTTCTCGGTGAACACGGGGACGAAGCCCTTGGGGGCGGGCTGGTACGACCGCAGGTTCTGCTGCGGTGCGTACGGGGTCTTGGTGGCGTAGTGGCCGGAGGAGTCCGACTGGGCCTGCGCAGGCAGCGCCGCCGGTATCAGGGCGGCGACAGCGAGCGTCAGGGAGAGTGCGGCGGTTCGCTTCTGCATGGGTTCACCGGGTTCGGGACGAGTCGGGGCGGTCGGATGTCCAGATCATGATCCTTTCGAATGAACCGGACATGGCCGCAGGGCGACCTGCAGACGTCCGAAACGGACCCGGGGTGAAGTGAGTTGGCGTGGCGAGTTGCGGGGGCCACGTGGTGAGTGCGTCACAGTCGTGGTTCTGAACGAGGATCAACTCTGCTTAAACCGGTCCACATTGCACAGAACGGCCTTGACGTAGTCCTTAACTGTGGACAGGGTGCTAGGGCAGCATGCGTATGTCTGGGACAGGTGTGATCGGGGGCGGGCGGCATGGCCACGGCACGACGTAGGCCGGCGTTCGGAGCAAACCCCGCTGGGCCATGCCCCGCATATGGCTGCTCCATCGACGAGAACAGCTACTGGGGGTAGCAGCACATGACGAAGAAGACGCGAGTACGCGTTGCGCGGATAGCCGCGGGTGCGGTCATCGCCACAGGCGCCGCGCTCACCGTTGCGGGCGCGGCGCAGGCCGTCGGCACCGGTGAACCCGAGACCACCGTTATCGGGAGCCTGACGGGCGAGGACGACGGCGGCGCCAACACGTTGGAGGGCCCGACCACTGAGGGTCCGACGACCGAGGGTCCGACGACCGAGGGTCCGACCACTGAGGGTCCGACGACCGAGGGTCCGACGACCGAGGGTCCGACGACCGAGGGTCCGACCACTGAGGGTCCGACGACCGAGGGTCCGACCACTGAGGGTCCGACCACTGAGGGTCCGACGACCGAGGGTCCGACGACCGAGGGTCCGACGACCGAGGGTCCGACGACCGAGGGTCCGACCACTGAGGGTCCGACGACCGAGGGTCCGACGACCGAGGGTCCGACGACCGAGGGCAACACGTCGAACGGTTCCGCCTCGGAAGGTGGCGCTTCCAAGGGCGGCACCTCCAACGGGTCGGCCTCGGAGGGCAGCGGCTCCAACGGCTCGGCCTCCGCCGGCTCGACCGACGGCGGTGCGACCGGCGGAGACACCGGCTCCACCACCGGTGACACCGACACCTGCACCGTCGACCTCGACGGTGCCGAGTGCGCGGACAACACCGACACCGACTCGGTCGGCAACCAGCCGGTCGAGCAGGGCAAGGGCAAGGACGAGCTCGCCGAGACCGGTGCCGCCGAGACCACGTTCCTGCTGGTCGGCGCCGCGACGATGATCGCCGGAGGCATCGGCTTCCGGATCCTCCCGCGCCTGGCCAACGGCCGCACCGCCGCCTGACGGGCAGCAGCGGTACGCGTACACGTACGCACGCAGGGGCCCCGGATGCCGATCGGTATCCGGGGCCCCTGTACGTGTATCAGCGCCTACGAGAACGAACGTTTTGCCGGTCCGGCAAAAGAGTGGGCGGGCAGGTGCGCTACACGGTCTGGTGCGCCAGCAGCGCCAGCGCGGCCAGCAGCACCACCATCAGGGCGATCAGCATCGCCGGGCTGAGCCCGGCGAACGGTCCCTGCTCCTGCTCCTGCTGCAGTCGCGCACGGCTCGCCCGGCACACGGGGCAACGCCCCTCGTTCACGGGCGCCGCGCAGTTCGCGCACACCAGTCGGTCATAGGTCATGCGCTTTCCTCCTCCCGCGCGGCGGAGCCGCACAAGCCTTCTCTCCGCACAACGCTCAGGGAAACGCAACCGTTCCCCCTACCACTGTGCCAGCTCGCACGGATTTCGGCGCGGCCCGCCGGATACCTCCCGGTCCGTTCCCGGTCCGTTACCGCCCGGCGGACCCCGGACCGCTGCCGTTTCACCGTAAATCACCCATCCCGGTACGCGCGCCTGCACGCCTGAGCCCGGTTCGCGTATGGTCACGCACACCTACTCCCGGCCGACCGTGGTGCATCCGTGATCCGATTCGACAACGTCTCCAAGACCTACCCGAAGCAGAGCCGTCCCGCTCTACGGGATGTGTCTCTCGATATCGAGAAGGGTGAGTTCGTCTTCCTGGTGGGCTCCTCCGGCTCCGGCAAGTCCACCTTCATGCGTCTCATCCTCCGCGAGGAGCGCGCCAGCCAGGGCATGGTCCACGTCCTCGGCAAGGACCTCGCGCGCATGTCCAACTGGAAGGTGCCGCACATGCGCCGCCAGCTGGGCACGGTGTTCCAGGACTTCCGCCTCCTTCCCAACAAGACCGTCGCGGAGAACGTGGCGTTCGCCCAGGAAGTGATCGGCAAGCCGCGCGGTGAGATCCGCAAGGCGGTCCCGCAGGTCCTCGACCTCGTCGGTCTCGGCGGCAAGGAGGACCGGATGCCCGGTGAGCTCTCCGGTGGTGAGCAGCAGCGCGTGGCGATCGCGCGGGCCTTCGTCAACCGGCCCATGCTGCTGATCGCGGACGAGCCGACCGGAAACCTCGACCCGCAGACCTCGGTCGGGATCATGAAGCTGCTGGACCGGATCAACCGGACCGGCACCACCGTGATCATGGCGACCCACGACCAGAACATCGTCGACCAGATGCGCAAACGCGTCATCGAGCTCGAGCAGGGCCGTCTCGTACGCGACCAGGCGCGCGGCGTCTACGGCTACCAGCACTGAGCACCCAGCACTGAAAGGACGCCATGCGCGCCCAGTTCGTCCTGTCGGAGATCGGCGTCGGCCTCCGTCGCAACCTCACGATGACCTTCGCCGTCGTCGTCTCCGTCGCCCTCTCGCTTGCCCTGTTCGGTGGCGCGCTGCTCATGCGCGAGCAGGTCAGCACGATGAAGGACTACTGGTACGACAAGGTCAACGTCTCCATCTACCTCTGTGGCAAGGGGGATGCGGAGACGGTGGTCCAGTGCGCCAAGGGTGCGGTCACCGATCCGCAGAAGAAGCAGATCGAAAGCGATCTGAGGAAGATGGACGTCGTCGACACGGTGATCTACGAGTCGTCCGACGAGGCGTACAAGCACTACCAGGAGGAGTTCGGCGACTCCCCGATGGCCGGCAACATCACGCCGGACCAGATGCCGGAGTCGTACCGCGTCAAGCTGCACGACCCCACGAAGTACAAGGTCGTCGCCACCGCCTTCGCCGGGCGTGACGGGGTGCAGTCGGTCCAGGACCAGAGAAGCATCCTGGACAACCTCTTCGGTCTGATGAACGGCATGAACGTCGCCGCGCTCTTCGTGATGGCGCTGATGCTCGTCATCGCCCTGATGCTGATCGTGAACACCGTCCGGGTGTCCGCGTTCAGCCGACGGCGGGAGACGGGCATCATGCGGCTCGTCGGCGCCTCCGGCTTCTACATCCAGATGCCGTTCATCATGGAGGCCGCGTTCGCCGGTCTCATCGGCGGCGTACTGGCCTGCGTCATGCTGCTGGCCGGGCGCTACTTCCTGATCGACGGCGGTCTCGCCCTCCAGGACAAGCTGAACCTGATCGACTTCATCGGCTGGGAGGCCGTCCTCACCAAGCTCCCGCTGGTCCTGGCGATCGGGCTGCTGATGCCCGCAGTTGCCGCCCTCTTCGCGCTGCGCAAGTACCTCAAGGTGTGACAAGCGCCCCAGCGGCGCGCGGGCAACGGGCCGTGCGCCGTCGGGGCGTTGTCCTAGACTCGGCGCCATGCCGGACCCCGAGTGTCGTGTCGGGCCCCGCGGTCTTCGCCGCGGGGCGGCCCTGACATTGGTCTTCGCGAGTGTGCTCGCCACGGCCGCCGCGACCGGCTCGCTGCCGCACGGGGGCGGGCACGACACCGAGGTGGAGACCCGGTCCGTCGCTGCCGCCGCCGACCGTGACGCGGTGGCCGACGCGGCGGCCGAGGCCGTGGCCGACGGCAAGTCCGGTACGGAGGCGGCCGAGGAGGTCGTCAGCCGCAGCGGGGACCGCTGGGGGGCGGTCTACGACGAGCGGGAGTACCAGGAGTTCGAGCAGGCCCTCGACGGCTCGTACACGGGCGTCGGGATCGCCGCCAGACGCTCCGCCGACGGGCTGGTCGCGGTCGCCCGGGTCCAGCCCGGCAGTCCCGCCGAAGGAGCCGGAATCCGTGCGGGCGATGTGCTGCGCACGGTCGACGGCAGCCGGGTGGACCGCCGCCCGGTCTCCGACGTCGTGGCGCTGCTGCGGGGTGACCGCACCGGCGCGGCCGCCGGGACCACCGTCGTGCTGGGCGTCCAGCGGGGCTCCGTCACCCGGACCGAGACGCTGCGGCGGGCCCGTCTCGCCACCGAGACGGTCTCCGTGCAGCGGCTCGGACCGGACCGTTCCGATTCCTCCGCAGCTGTACTGATCGAGGTCGACTCGTTCACCAAGGGATCCGGCGACGCGGTCCGCGACGCGGTCCTGGGGGCGCCCGCGGGCGCCGGTGTGCTGCTGGATCTGCGCGGCAACTCCGGCGGACTCGTCACCGAGGCCGTCACCGCAGCCTCCGCGTTCCTGGACGGCGGCCTGGTCGCCACGTACGACGTCCACGGCGAGCAGCGTGCCCTGTACGCCGAGGCGGGCGGCGACACCGAGCGGCCCGTCGTCGTCCTCATCGACGGCGGGACCATGAGTGCGGCCGAGCTCCTGACCGGCGCGCTGCAGGACCGGGGCCGGGCGGTCACGGTCGGTTCGCGGACCTTCGGCAAGGGGTCGGTCCAGATGCCGAGCAGGCTCGCGGGAGGCTCCGTGGCCGAGCTGACCGTGGGGCACTACCGCACTCCGGCGGGCAGCAGCGTCGACGGTCACGGCATCACCCCGGACCTCGCGGTGAGCACACGGGCCCAGCAGCGGGCCGAGACGGTATTGAGTGGCCTCGGGGGTGGGTCGTAGTGCGAAAATGGCCGCACTATGGCTAAGGAAAAAGACACCGGGCGCAAGATGGTCGCGCAGAACAAGAAGGCGCGCCACGACTACACCATCCTCGACACCTACGAGTGCGGCCTCGTGCTGATGGGCACCGAGGTCAAATCTCTGCGCATGGGCCGGGCCTCCCTGGTGGACGGCTTCGTGCAGATCGACGGCGGCGAGGCGTGGCTGCACAACATCCACGTCCCCGAGTACGTCCAGGGGACCTGGACCAACCACTCCGCCAAGCGCAAGCGCAAGCTGCTGATGCACCGGGCCGAGATCGACAAGCTGGAGTCGAAGGCGCAGGAGACCGGGCACACGATCGTGCCGCTCGCCCTGTACTTCACCAACGGCCGGGTCAAGGTCGAGATCGCGCTGGCGAAGGGCAAGAAGGAGTACGACAAGCGGCAGACACTGCGCGAGAAGCAGGACACGAGGGAGACGAACCGGGCGATCTCGGCGGCCCGCCGCCGCCAGCGGAGCGCCTGAGCGCACCCCGCGCCAGTGGCTGCCGGCCGGTGCGGCAGGAATACGCTGGCATCGTCGTGCGTTGGTCACGTACGATGGCACTGCACCCCACGGGGTGTGTACCACCTTTGAAAAATCAACATGGGGATGATCGGTTTCGACAGCGGATGTCGAGGCAGGGGAAGCGAGTCGAGGAAGCGACAATGATCTCGTAAACCATATGTCGCAAACAATAATCGCCACTTCAAAGCGCGATTCCTCCGCCTTCGCCCTCGCTGCCTAATTAGCAGCTGAGCGAAGACTCTGCGGAGTGTCAGCCCGGGGTTGATCCCGACCCGGATCCTGGCATCACTTAGGGATCTAAACTTCTAAGCCCGGTCACGGGGCCTGGAAGGAAATCAAACAGTGACTGGGCCTGTCGGAGGCTTGTTCGCGTGACCTCCGGGGCCGAGAAAAGCGTAGCGAACTGCACTCGGAGAAGCCCTGGTTCCGCACCGTTGGACGCGGGTTCGATTCCCGCCATCTCCACAATTCCCATGTGAACGAGGACCCCGTTGCCACCGGCAGCGGGGTCCTCGTTTTTTGTTGCCGCGGCACTGCGGTAGCTGTTTCCGGACCGGCGGTGGCGTGTGACGGCTTCGGAGCGTGACGCCGTGGTCCGGCGCTCACTGCCCGCCGAGTCGGAGCACAACGGCCACGTACATGCTCGCCGACACCGTCAGAAGCAGAAAGCCGAGAACGGTGTGGCCGGCGAGACCTCGCCCCGGCGCAAGTCCCAGATGGGTCCGGGCCGCACGGCTCACCCGGGGCCCGGGGACACCCCGCGCGGCGTCCGCGTCCGCCTTCTCGATTGCTCGCCGCAGCTTCCTGCGGCTTCTCTCGGTCGTGATGCCAAGGCGCACACCATGGGCGTCGCGCACCACCAGGGTGCGGTACGTGCTGCCGTACGAGAAGGTCGTCAGCAGCCGGACCGTGGTGATCCGGTTCAGGTCGACGGACCGTTCGCCGGTCAGGGTGCGCGAGGTCAGTCTCGACGACGAGTGCCGGAACGGGGCCCGCTCCTCGCACAGTGCGGGGAGGAGGACGAAGCCGACGATCACGCACAGCAGGCCGAGCACGATCGGTGTGCCTTCGGGGACCGCCCCGGTCCGGGCCAGTCCGTAGCCGCCGAAGGGCAGCAGAAGGACCGTCACCGCCAGGCCCGATCCCATGCGTGCACGGGCCACGCTGCGGGCCGCGGCCGCTTCCACTGTTGCTTCCACCGCACATCCCCCGCTTCTGTCGGCGGGCACCATCATGCATGCGCGGCAGATCCTGCCGCATTGCCGGTGTCCGGCAATCTTCGGCGCGGGTTCCGTCGGGGAAGGAACTTGGCCAGGCGCCTTTACCGCCGGGCCGCGCACTCAGGGCGCTCTGCCTCTCCACGACGCCCTGCACGGCCGCCGGGCGCCTACGCAGCCGGCGTGGGACTCAAGACCAACGGTTGTCCCGTAATCCCTGGCGGGCGCACGACGACAGCTACGGCACCTCGCCGCGTTGCCGGAACGCCCGGATGCATCCAGTACGCGGACGCCCTCCGCCTTGCGATGCACCGCAGCCGACGCCGCGCGCTGATCCACCACGGACTACGGGACAGCCCTTGGTCGGAACCGGGGATCGGAACTGCTGCTGAGGTGCCGCGACCGGCGCGTAGGGGCGTGCACCCCGGCGTGCGCTCCCACCTCGTGCTCCCGCTACCGGACTCCCCGGGGCAGTGCCCGCACCACGGTTCGAAAACGGATGTATCTCTCATGAGGAACAACACCCGTCTGCGGGCCGGAGCGGCGTCGGCGTGCGCTACATTCATGGCCCGGGTGCACTGTGGTAGGGGGCGCACGCGGACAGGGTGGGGGCCCGGTCCGGCGGCACAGATCCGGTCAGTTGCGCGCACCCGGTCCTGAGTGGGGAAAGTGCGTACAACTGTGGAAACTTGGCGTGAAGGTGCCCGTACGGGGCACACCCATGAGCCGAACGAAGTCACCATCCAGCTCGACGGACTGGGACGGCAGCTCTCCGAGCTGATCCCGGAACCCAGCGCTCCGGAAGGCTCCGACGGCCCGGTCTTCGTCGATGAGAGCGGCAGGCGCAGCAAGACGCTCCGGCGGCTCGGCTGGGTCCTGGCCGCGATCTGCGTCGGTTACGCGGTGACGCTCGTCGTCGCCCTGCTCGGAGGCAACTCCAGCGCGCCCGTTCTGCCGCTCTCCGGCCAGGAGGAGCAGCAGAAGGCGGAAGAGGTACGGACGCCGGCCACGCTGGGGGAGACCCCGGGGGCCCTGGTCTCACCCGGTGCGACTCAGGACATCCTGCCGTCCGCCACCCGGGAGACCGAGGGCAGCGCGACCGGCACCGGTGGCGCCGTCGGTGCCGGAAACGCCTCGGCCACGGGGACCGGATCCGCCGCCTCGGTCCGCGTCGAACCGTCCGCGCAACTCACCGGAGCGGCATCGAGCACCGGTGCCGGGGAGCCGGCCGGCGAGACGTCCGCGTCCGCACCGGCCGCCGGCTCCGGGACACCGAGCACCGATCCGGCGACCGTGTCCCCGGACCCCGTGACCTCGCCGGCCACCACACCCGATGCTCCTGTGCAAGAGCGAGAAGGCGCCAGCTAGATGACCACCCCCGCTCCGCGGGTCGGGCACCGCCGCAGGAAGCAGGCCAGGCGGCGCAGACTTCCCATGCGCTACATGCTGCCGTTCCTGTTCCTCGTCGCCCTGCTCGCCATGTTGATGCTGCGCGGTTACGTGCACAGCGAGATCCTCGCCGACCACCGGATCCAGCCACCGGCGGCCACCGACCGGGTGCCCGAGCAGGTGCTGGACGGAGGCCCGGTCATCGACGCGCGCAGCGCCACCGAGCCCGCCAAGACGCTGCGGATTCCCGACCACCGGATCGTGCTGACCTTCGACGACGGTCCCGACCCGGTGTGGACCCCCCGGGTGCTGGACGAGCTGAAGAAGCACCACGCGCACGGCGTCTTCTTCGTCACCGGCACCATGGCCTCGCGCTACCCCGATCTGGTCGAGCGCATGGTCCGGGAGGGGCACGAGGTCGGGCTGCACACCTTCAACCACCCCGACCTCTCCTACCAGTCCACCAGCCGCATCGACTGGGAGCTGTCCCAGAACCAGCTGGTGCTGGCGGGCGCGGCCGGCATCCGTACGTCCCTGTTCCGGCCGCCGTACTCCTCGTTCGCCGACGCCATGGACGACAAGTCCTGGCCGGTCACCCAGTACATCGGCAGCCGCGGCTACCTCACCGTCGTCAACGACACGGACAGCGAGGACTGGAAGCGGCCCGGCGTCGGGGCGATCATCGACCGTGCCACACCCGAGCACGGCGAGGGCGCCGTCATCCTCATGCACGACTCCGGCGGCGACCGGTCCCAGACCGTCACCGCCCTGGGGAGGTTCCTGCCGAAGATGCAGGGGCGCGGCTACGAGTTCACCAACCTCACCGACGCCCTCGGCGCCCCCAGCGCCCACACCCCGGTCACCGGGTACGCGCTCTGGAAGGGCAAGGCGTTCGTCTCCGCCGTGGAGGTCTCGGAGCACATCACCGATGTGCTGGTGGTGGGTCTCGCCGTCATCGGGGTGCTGGTCCTGGCCCGTTTCGGCCTGATGCTGCTGCTGTCCTTCGCGCACGCCCGCCGGGTCCGCAAACGGGACTTCGGCTGGGGTGAGCCGCTCACCCGCCCGGTGTCCGTCCTGGTGCCCGCGTACAACGAGAGCAAGTGCATCGCCAACACGGTCCGTTCGCTGGTGGCCAGCGACTACCCGCTCGAGGTCATCGTCATCGACGACGGTTCCACGGACGGCACCGCGGACCTGGTCGACCGGATGCGGCTGCGCCACGTCCGGGTGGTGCGCCAGCGCAACGCCGGGAAGCCCGCCGCCCTGAACAACGGGATCGCGCACGCCCGTCACGACATCATCGTGATGATGGACGGCGACACGGTCTTCGAGCCGTCCACCGTCCGTGAGCTCGTGCAGCCCTTCGCCGACCCGCGGGTCGGGGCCGTCGCGGGCAACGCCAAGGTCGGCAACCGCGACACACTGATCGGTGCCTGGCAGCACATCGAGTACGTGATGGGCTTCAACCTCGACCGCCGGATGTACGACATGCTGCGCTGCATGCCCACCATCCCCGGCGCGGTCGGGGCGTTCCGCCGCGAAGCTCTGAAGCGGATCGGCGGCATGAGCGAGGACACCCTCGCCGAGGACACCGACGTCACGATGGCCCTGCACAGGGACGGCTGGCGCGTCGTGTACGCGGAGAACGCCCGCGCCTGGACCGAGGCGCCGGAGTCCGTGCAGCAGCTCTGGTCGCAGCGCTACCGGTGGTCGTACGGCACGATGCAGGCCATCTGGAAGCACCGCCGCGCGGTGATCGAGCGCGGCCCGTCCGGCCGCTTCGGACGCGTCGGGCTGCCGTTCGTCGCCCTGTTCATGGTCGTCGCCCCGCTGCTCGCCCCGCTCATCGACGTCTTCCTGCTGTACGGGCTCGTCTTCGGCCCCACCGAGCAGACGGTCGTCGCCTGGCTCGGTGTCCTCGCGGTGCAGGCCGTCTGCGCCGCGTACGCCTTCCGGCTCGACCGGGAGCGCATGACCCATCTGCTTTCGCTGCCCCTCCAGCAGATCCTCTACCGGCAGCTCATGTACGTGGTGCTGCTCCAGTCCTGGATCACCGCTCTCACCGGCGGCCGGCTCCGCTGGCAGAAGCTGCGCCGCACGGGGGTCGTGGAAGCACCGCGTTCCATGCCGAGCCAGGGGACCGGACGCAGTACCGACCGGAGGCCCGTCGCGTGACACACCCCACCAGCCCCACCCCGCCCGAGTCGGCCCCGCGCGAGAACCAGGGACCGTACGAGCAGTACGAGCCGTACGACACGTACAAGCCGTACGGTGCGTACGACCCCTACGGCCCGCGGACCCAGCCGTTGCCGCAGCCGTTGCCTCAGCAGGTGCCGCTGGACCGGGACATGCCGACGCGGACCCCGGACGTACCGGCCTCCGCCACACCGGGGGCAGAATCCGTGCCCGGGCCGAAGAAGCCAGGCCGGGACCGCTACTTCGATCTGCTCCGGGCCCTCGCGCTGTTCCGCGTCGTCCTGTACCACCTCACCGGCTGGGCCTGGCTGCCGATCGTCTTCCCGTCGATGGGCGTCATGTTCGCCCTGGCCGGCAACCTCATGGCCCGCTCGCTGAAACGGCCCGCCGCCCAGGTGATCCGCAGCCGCGTCCGCCGTCTGCTGCCGCCGCTCTGGCTGCTCGGCGCGATCGGGGTCACCGGCATGGTGCTCCAGGGCTGGGCGCCGGACGCCGAAGGGCACCCCGGCTGGTGGTGGACCCATCTGCTGTTCTGGATCCTCCCGCTCAGCGATCCGCCGTTCGCCGAGGAACTGCCGGGCATCCACGGTTTCCTGGGCGAGACCTGGGGAAGCGACCTCGCCGGGCCCCTCTGGTACATCCGTGCCTACCTCTGGTACGTCCTGATGTCGCCGCTGATCCTGCGGGGTCTGCGCAAGATGCCCTGGCCCACCCTGCTCGCCTCCCTGGTGCTGGCCTTCGTCATGTCCAGGGAGATGATCTCCACCCCGGAGCGCATCGACTCGGCGATCACCGACTTCAGTACGTTCGGCGCCTGCTGGGTGATCGGGATGGCCCACCAGGAGGGGATCCTGAAAAGGCTGCCGTCCTACATCGTGCCGTCCGTCGCCCCCGTCGTCGCCGCGCTGGGGCTGTGGTGGGCCTCGCACGAGGGCTTCCGGGCCGGTTTCGACCTGGACTCCATTCCGCTGGCGCAGGCCCTGTGGTCGGTCGGCTGTGTCCTGCTCCTGCTGCACTACAGCCCGTCCTGGACCCAATGGCCCAAGCGGCTGCAGGGCTGGGACACCACGATCACGCTGCTCAACTCACGCGCGGTCACGATCTACCTCTGGCACAACGTCTGCATCCTCGTCGCCGCGACGATGTACGACCGGCTGTGGGCCGTCGACTTCCTCGGCGAGCACGTGCCCTGGCTCCTGGAGAGCTGGGTACCGGTCCTGATCTTCGCCTGGGCGCTGATCGCGGTGTGCATCCTGGCGTTCGGCTGGACCGAGGACGTGGCGGCGAAGCGCCGGCCGCAGCTGTGGCCCAACGGCGCCGCGAAAAGGATCAGGCGGCCGGAGGCGGCACAGGACCGGCCCGGGCGGCAGCCGGCCCGCAGCCGCTGAACGGCGCCGCTGACCACCGTCTCACCGGGCCGCCCCCGGCCCGGTGAGAGCAAGGTTGCGCACCGGTCACCTCGCGGCACCACACCGAAACGCGCGCTCTCTAGCGTCGGGGACAACACCCCGACCACCCGTGGAGGCGCGTGATGGCTGGCCGTTGGATCGAGCATTGGGAGCCGGAGGACGAGACGTTCTGGCGGGAGAAGGGCGAGCGGATCGCCCGCCGGAACCTCTGGTTCTCCGTTCTCTCCGAGCACATCGGGTTCTCGATCTGGACCCTGTGGTCGGTGATGGTCCTGTTCATGGGTCCGGAGTACGGGGTGGACCCGGCCGGGAAGTTCTTCCTGATCTCCACCGCGACACTGGTCGGTGCGCTGGTGCGGGTGCCGTACACGTTCGCCGTCGCCAGGTTCGGCGGCCGGAACTGGACGGTGTTCAGCGCGTTCACCCTGCTGGTGCCGACGGTCACCGCCTTCGTGGTGATGGAGCCGGGGACCTCGTACACCACCTTCGTGGCCGTGGCCGCGCTGACCGGCATCGGCGGCGGCAACTTCGCCTCCTCGATGACGAACATCAACGCGTTCTTCCCGCTGCGCAAGAAGGGCTGGGCGCTCGGTCTGAACGCGGGCGGCGGCAACATCGGCGTGCCCGTCGTGCAGCTCGTCGGGCTGCTCGTGATCGGGACCGCGGGCGCCATGCACCCGCGGATCGTGCTCGGCGTGTACATCCCGCTGATCGTCGTCGCCGGGCTGTGCGCCGCGCGCTTCATGGACAACCTGGCGCCCGTGCAGAACGACACCGGGGCCGCGAAGGACGCCGTGCGCGACCCGCACACCTGGATCATGGCGGTGCTCTACATCGGCACCTTCGGCTCCTTCATCGGCTACAGCTTCGCCTTCGGGCTCGTCCTGCAGACCCAGTTCGGCCGGACGCCGCTGCAGGCCGCCTCGCTCACCTTCGTCGGCCCGCTGCTCGGCTCGCTGATCAGGCCGGCCGGGGGATGGCTCGCAGACCGGTACGGCGGCGCCCGGATCACCCTGGCGAACTACGCCGCCATGGCCGTCGCGACCGGTGTCGTCGTGTACGCCTCCGGCATCGAATCGCTCACCGTGTTCCTCGTGGGCTTCACGGCCCTGTTCGTCCTCACGGGGCTCGGCAACGGATCGACGTTCAAGATGATCCCGGGCATCTTCCACGCCAAGGCGATCGCCCAGGGGCTGCGCGGCGAGGCGGCGGCGGCCCAGGGGCGGCGGCTGTCCGGGGCGGCGATGGGACTCATCGGCGCGGTCGGGGCGCTCGGCGGGCTCGCCATCAACCTCGCCTTCCGGCAGTCCTTCCAGACCTCGGGCACCGGAACGGCGGCCTTCTGGTCCTTCCTCGCCTTCTACGGGGTGTGTTTCGCGCTCACCTGGGCGGTATACCTTCGCCGCACCGAGGCCGTCCCGGCGAAGCCCAGGCTCAGCTACGCCGAAGTGTGATGATGGCCCGGGGCCTTCGCTCCGGACCCGGGGCCCTTCGTCCGGACCCGGGGCCTTTCGCCCGGATCAGGCCGGGCTCGCGGGGTCCGGCACGCACATCTGCCGCGTTGTCGGCGGTCGTCCGTGCTCCGCGGCGACTCCGTCCTCCGCGTGCACCGGACCCCGCGGCCCGATCAGGCCTGCTCCGGGCGAAAGGCAGGGGCCCTGCCGATGTCGGGTGACGTAACGGGCGGGAAATACGGGTGAACCGAGCCTGTCATGGTTCGTTGGCAGGCTCGGCCCTCCGCATCATTGAGCAGCAGCGGGACGAGAGCCGGGTAGACCATATGCACGACGACGAACAGCACGGGCCCCTCGCGGGTTTCACGGTCGGTGTCACCGCCGCGCGCCGGGCGGACGAGCTCGGCACGCTGCTGCGGCGGCGGGGCGCCACCGTGGTGCACGCGCCCGCTCTGCGGATCGTGCCGCTCGCCGACGACAGCGAACTGCTCACCGCCACCAAGGAACTCATCGACGTCGTCCCCGATGTGGTCCTCGCGACCACGGCGATCGGCTTCCGCGGCTGGATCGAGGCCGCCGACGGCTGGGGCATCGGGGAACAGCTGCTGGACACCCTGCGCGGGGTCGAACTGCTGGCCCGCGGCCCCAAGGTCAAGGGAGCGGTACGCGCCGCCGGGCTGACCGAGACCTGGTCACCGGCGTCCGAATCCATGGCGGAGGTGCTGGAGCGGCTCCTGGAGGAGGGCGTCGAGGGCCGCCGCATCGCCCTCCAGCTGCACGGCGAACCCCTCCCCGGATTCGTGGAGTCGCTGCGCGCGGCCGGCGGCGAGGTCATCGGCGTCCCCGTCTACCGCTGGATGCCGCCCGAGGACATCGCCCCGCTCGACCGGCTGATCGACATCACCGTCGCCCGCGGTCTGGACGCGCTCACCTTCACCAGCGCACCGGCAGCGGTCTCCCTGCTGCGCCGGGCCGAGGAGCGCGGGCTGCTGACCGACCTGATGAGCGCCCTGCAGGGCGACGTCCTGTCGGCCTGCGTCGGACCGGTCACCGCGCTCCCGTTGCAGGACCGCGGCATCGACACCGCCCAGCCGGAGCGCTTCCGGCTGGGCCCGCTCGTCCAGCTGATCTGCCGCGAACTGCCGTCCCGGGCCCGGACCCTGCCGATCGCCGGGCACCGCGTCGAGATCCGCGGCCACGCCGTCCTCGTCGACGACGAACTGCGCGCGGTGCCGCCCGCCGGCATGGCTCTGCTGCACACTCTGGCCCGCCGGCCGGGCTGGGTGGTGGCCCGCGCCGATCTGCTGCGCGCCCTGCCCGGCAGCGGTACGGACGAGCACGCGGTGGAGACGGCGATGGCCCGGCTGCGCACGGCGCTCGGGGTGCCGCGGCTGATCCAGACGGTGGTCAAACGCGGCTACCGCCTGGCCCTGGACCCGGCATCGGACGCCAAGTACGCCGACTCCTGAGCTGCGAAATCCATGGGCGCACCGCGGCGACCCGTGGTTACGGTGGACGGATGAGTAGTGACACCCATCAGGTCGGGCCCGGGGTGCGACTGCGTCCCGCGGCCCTTGCCGACGCAGGCTCCCTCGCCGAATCGCTGACCCGCAGCCGTACGTACATGCGGCCCTGGGAGCCCGTGCGGCCCGACACCTTCTACACCGAGGAGGGGCAGCGCGAACGGTTGGCGGGGGTGCTGGCGGACCGCGACGCGGGGCGCGTGATGCCCTGGGTGCTCTGCGACGCGCAGGACCGGGCGATCGGCGCGTTCAACCTGAACGGCGTGGTGCTCGGGCCGTTTCGCAGTGCCGCCCTCGGCTACTGGGTCGACGTGGACTTCGCGGGGCGCGGGCTGGCCACCGCCGCGGTGCGGCTGATCTGCGAACTGGCGCGGGACGAGCTGCGGTTGCACCGGATCGAGGCCGGTACGGTGCTGGAGAACGCGGCGTCGCAGCGGGTGCTCGCCAAGTGCGGTTTCGAGGAGTTCGGCCTGGCCCCGCGCTATCTCCACATCGACGGTGAGTGGCGCGACCACCGGCTCTTCCAGCGCATCCTGCACGACGGCCCGGTGACCGGGGAACCGGCGGGGTCCGGAGCCTGAGGAGGCTTCCGGCCCGGCACCAGGAACCGGCACCAGGAACCCGCCCGGAGACGGCCGTCGCACAGCCGGTCGCCCATCAGCCCCTCGTGTGGCGGCAGTTGTCGCGGTCCGCGCAGCAGGGGTTCCGGCCGGGGGCGGTGCGGGGCACTCTGGTGGGGACGGCGACCGGACCCGAGGCGGTGGCATGCACATGGCGGCGCGCAGGGGCTCGTACGGCCGGCGGTTCGACTCCGGGCGGCTCTGTCTGGACCTGGTCGCGACGGCGGCCGGGAGCCCGGGCACCGCCGACCCGCTGGACCGGTCCGAGGGGCTCACCGACTGGCTGGTGGCCGCCGGGGCCGTACCGCGCGGAACCCGGCTCAACGGCGTGGACGACCACTGGCTCGTACGGTTCCGGCAGCTGAGAAGCGCCGTGGACCGGCTGCTGACGGCGCAGCTCGGCGGGCGGGCGGCGGACGGCGCCCTGGAGTGCGTCAACGCGCTCGCGGCCGCCGCCCCGCCCGGCCTGTGCGCCGTGCGCGCCGGGAACGGCGCCCTGGTGCGCGGTCTGAGCACCGAGCCCGGCTGCGGGGCACTGTTGGCCGCCGTGGCGCGGGACGCGGTGGACCTCCTCACCGACCCCGTCGCCCTGGCCGGGCTGCGCCGCTGCGAGGGGGACCGCTGCCGCCGCGTCTACCTGGACACCTCACGCGGCCGGCGCCGGCGCTGGTGCTCCAGCGAGGTGTGCGGCAACCGCGAACGGGTCGCCCGGCACCGCAGGCGCCACACGGACCGCGAAGCCACGGGGCCGTAAAGAATCTTGGGCGCGCGTTGAATGGACCGCCCCGCATCCCCGTATCGATGGCCAAGGAGCCCGACAGGGTCTCGACCGGGAGGTTCGTGTGCGCAAGGATGCGGCCGTGGCCGATGACCGTCCGCACAGGGCCCGGCATCGCAGTGGGCCGCCCCCGTCAACCTCCGCCGTCCCCGACGAGGAGCTGATGCGGGCGCTCTACCGCGAACACGCCGGACCTCTGCTCGCGTACGTGCTCCGCCTCGTCGCCGGAGACCGACAGCGCGCCGAGGACGTGGTGCAGGAAACGCTCATCCGTGCCTGGAAGAACGCCGGTTCGCTCAACAGGGCCACCGGTTCCGTCCGGCCCTGGCTGGTGACGGTCGCCCGGCGCATCGTCATCGATGGCCACCGCAGCCGGCAGGCCCGGCCGCACGAGGTCGACCCGTCGCCACTGGAGGTCATTCCCGCGGAGGACGAGATCGACAAGGCGCTGTGGCTGATGACGCTCTCGGACGCGCTCGACGATTTGACCCCGGCCCACCGGGAAGCATTGGTCGAGACCTACTTCAAGGGCCGTACGGTCAACGAGGCGGCCGAGGTGCTCGGTATCCCCAGCGGCACGGTGCGGTCCCGGGTCTTCTACGCACTGCGCTCGATGAAGCTCGCACTCGAAGAGAGGGGGATCACGGCATGAGCGACCAGGAATGGGAGCCCTTCGGGCCCCGGCCGGCCGGTCCCTCCGACCCCTTTGCCGCAGCCCCCGCCCCTGTGGACGACTCGGGGCACGACGCGGCGGGCGCGTACGTCCTGGGCATCCTGGACCCGGCCGAGGCCGCCGCCTTCGAGGCGCACCTGGCCCGCTGTGTCCGCTGCGCCGCCCACCTCGACGAGTTCGCCGGGATGGAGCCGATGCTCGCGATGCTCGCCGAGTCCCCGGCCTCCGTACCGGGCGCCCGCCCGGTCCCGCACGTTCCGACGCCGCCCGCGCCCCGGGTGCTCGGCACCCTGGTCGGCGAGGTGGCGGCCGGGCGCGCGCGGCGCACCCGGCGCGGGAGATATCTGGTGGCGGCGGCAGCGGCGCTGGTCATCGGCGGCCCGGTGGTCGCGGTGATGGCCACCGGCGGCGGCACGAGCAGCATGGAGGCGGCCGACCCGCACCCCACCGGCCCCGCCGAGGACGCCTTCTTCCACCACATGAAGGAGAAGGCGCGGGCGACCGACCCGGTCACCGCGGTCGACGCCACCGTCGGCATGGAGCCGAAGGCCTGGGGCACGCACACCGTGCTGGAGCTGAAGAACGTGAAGGGCCCGCAGAAGTGCAGGCTGATCGCCGTCTCGAAGACCGGCGAGGAGGAGGTCGTCACCTCCTGGTCCGTACCGAAGTGGGGATACGGCATCGCGGACTCCACCCACCCCACCGCCAGGTACCCGCTCTACGTCCACGGCGGGGCCGCCATGGCCCGGGCGGACATCGACCACTTCGAGGTCCGTACGTTCGACGGCGAACGGCTGGTGAGCGTCGGCGTCTGAGGGGCCCGCATGTCCCCCGACACGCAATCGATATCCCGGAGCGCAAGATCGATGCCTGCGGCAGGTGCGCGACGGCCCCCCTTCGCATAGGGTTGACGGCTGCCCAATGCACGTCAGAAAGGGGCCTCGGTGGCCGCGCAGGATGCCGCTGTCGATTCGTTGCGGGACCGGGAAATCGGTGTCGAGCAGGAACATCTCGACCGTGTTTACCACCGCCTCGAGGAGAAGATCCACGAGGCGGAATTTCTCATGAATGACGCCGTCAAGCGCGGCCAGGTGGGTACACCGGGTGCGCTCGCCGAACGTGACGCCCAGGTGTTCCGCGCCGGAATCCACCTCAACCGGCTGAACAGCGAGTTCGAGGACTTCCTCTTCGGAAGGATCGACCTGCTGCTCGGCAAGGACGGTGAGCGCGGCCCGGACGGCGCGTTCACCTCCGTCGAACCCGCCGACGACGTCGTACGGGAGGACGGCACCGCCGATATCGCCGAGACGCTGCACATCGGCCGGATCGGGGTCCTCGACTCCGACTACGCGCCGCTGGTCATCGACTGGCGGGCCCCGGCGGCCGCGCCGTTCTACCGCTCGACGCCGAAGGAGCCGGGCCGGGTGGTACGCCGCCGGGTCATCCGCTCCAAGGGCCGCCGGGTCCTCGGGGTCGAGGACGACCTGATGAGGCCCGAGCTGACCGCGTTCCTGGGGGGCGAGAAGCTCCCCGTCATCGGGGACGGCGCGCTGATGGCGGCGCTCGGTCAGGCCCGCAGCCACACCATGCGGGACATCGTCTCCTCCATCCAGGCCGAGCAGGACATGGTGATCCGGGCGCCCGCCGCCTCGGTCACGGAGGTCTCGGGCGGTCCCGGCACCGGCAAGACCGCGGTCGCCCTGCACCGCGCCGCGTACCTGCTCTACCAGGACCGGCGGCGGTACGCGGGCGGCATCCTCGTCGTCTCGCCGACGCCGCTGCTGGTCGCGTACACCGAAGGCGTGCTGCCCTCGCTCGGTGAGGAGGGCCAGGTCGCGATCCGTGCGGTCGGCTCCCTGTCCGACGAGGCGGCCGGCACCGAGGGCGCCACCACCTACGACGAACCGGCCGTCGCGCGGATCAAGGGCTCCTCACGGATGCTCCACGTGCTGCGCAAGGCGGCCCGCGGGGCGCTGGAACAGCCCGTGCCGCGTCCGGCGGCCCAGGAGGGCCAGCTGGCGTTCGGAGAGGCCGACGAGGCCCCTCAGGAGGCCGGCACGCCCACCCGGCTCAGGGTGGTGGCCTTCGGCGCCCGCGTCGAGCTGCACGAGGACGAGCTCCGGCGCATCCGCAACAACGTGCTCAGCGGCACCGCACCGGTCAACCTGCTGCGCCCGCGCGCCCGCAAACTGCTGCTCGACGCGCTGTGGAACAGGTCGTCGGGCCGGGGCCGCTACACCGATCAGGAGCTCGCGGCCGAACTGCGCTCGTCGTTCGACGAGGACGTCTCGACCGAGACGCCGTTCATCGAATTCCTGAACGCCTGGTGGCCCGAGCTCACCCCGCGCGGGGTGCTCGCGGCGATGGCCGACGAGAAGCGGCTGGCCCGCTGGGCACGCCGGACCCTCAACCAGGGCGAGGTGCGCCGGTTCGCGCGCTCCCTGAAGCGGCTGGACGCGGAGGGCCGCGGGCCTCTCTCGGTCCACGACGTGGCCATCCTCGACGAGCTCCAGACCCTGCTCGGCACCCCGAACCGGCCCAAGCGCAAGCGCGAGTTCGATCCGCTGGACCAGCTCACGGGGCTGGAGGAGCTGATGCCGCAGCGCGAGGAGACCCAGTGGGAGCGGGCCGAGCGGCTCGCGGCGGAGCGCACGGAGTACGCGCACGTCATCGTCGACGAGGCGCAGGACCTCACGCCCATGCAGTGGCGGATGGTCGGCCGACGCGGCCGGCACGCGACCTGGACGATCGTCGGGGACCCGGCGCAGTCCTCCTGGTCCGATCCGGACGAGGCGTCGGCGGCCCGTGACGAGGCGCTGGGCAGCCGCCCGCGCCGGAACTTCACGCTGACCGTCAACTACCGGAACCCGGCGGAGATCGCCGAGCTCGCCGCCAAGGTCCTGGCGCTCGCGATGCCGGGCATGGAGTCACCGGCCGCGGTCCGCTCCACGGGCGTGAAGCCGCGCTTCGAGACCGTGCGGGACGGCGATCTGGCCGCCACCGTGCGCGAGGAGGCGCGGCGGCTGCTCGGCGAGGTGGACGGCACGGTCGGTGTCGTCGTCGCGATGAACCGGCGGGCGCAGGCCCGTGGGTGGCTCGCGGAGCTCGGCGAGCGCGTGGTGGCGCTGGGCAGCCTGGAGGCTAAGGGCCTGGAGTACGACGCGACGGTGGTCGTCTCGCCCGCGGAGATCGCGGACGAGTCCCCGGCGGGGCTGCGGGTGCTGTACGTGGCGCTGACACGGGCGACCCAGCAGCTGACGGTCGTCTCGGGGGAGCGGGACCTGCCCGACGAGGACGGGGTGCCGGACCTGCTCAGGGACTGACGGGCCCCGGACGGCGGGGCGCGGAGCCTTTTCGCGGTCAACCTGCGCTCGGGGAATCACTTCTCCGGGGTGTTTGTTAGCCTGGAGTCGGCACCGGCTCGATCCAAGCCCCCGGGCCCAACCTTCGTCGCTTCGAGCGACCACTTGCCGCGAGGCGAGCATGGCGGGTCGGTGCCGTTCAACTGAAGAAGACAGACCCGCGTCACCCTCCGGTGACGCGGGTCTGTTTCTGTTTACGGGTCCGGCGGGGTTCCGCCGGACCCGCCAAATCTCGTATGGTGGAAAACTCTTTCCGAAGAGCGGCAGTCATTACCGGCTACTCGCCGGTAGGTGCGAATATCGGAAGGCGTGTCCGGCGGCTACAGATCCGGCCACGCATAGCAATGAAGCTAAGGAAAGCGAAGGACTCGGCCATGGCAACGGCGCCCAGCGTCTCGTACTCGATGACGGTCAGGCTGGAGGTGCCCGCGAGCGGCACAGCGGTCTCCCAGCTCACCACGGCCGTGGAGTCCTCCGGCGGCTCGGTCACCGGCCTCGACGTGACCGCTTCCGGCCACGACAAGCTGCGGATCGACGTCACGATCGCAGCCTCCTCCACGTCGCACGCCGACGAGATCGTCGAAGGCCTGCGCGACATCGAGGGCGTCATCCTCGGCAAGGTGTCCGACCGTACGTTCCTCATGCACCTCGGCGGCAAGATCGAGATGCAGTCGAAGCACCCCATCCGCAACCGTGACGACCTCTCGATGATCTACACCCCGGGTGTGGCCCGGGTCTGCATGGCGATCGCCGAGAACCCCGAGGACGCGCGGCGCCTCACGATCAAGCGCAACTCCGTCGCAGTCGTGACGGACGGCTCCGCGGTGCTCGGTCTCGGCAACATCGGCCCGATGGCCGCCCTCCCCGTGATGGAGGGCAAGGCGGCCCTCTTCAAGCGCTTCGCGGGCATCGACGCCTGGCCGATCTGCCTGGACACCCAGGACACCGACGCGATCGTCGAGATCGTCAAGGCGATCGCCCCCGGCTTCGCGGGCATCAACCTGGAGGACATCTCCGCGCCGCGCTGCTTCGAGATCGAGGCCCGGCTGCGCGAGGCCCTCGACATCCCCGTCTTCCACGACGACCAGCACGGCACCGCCATCGTCGTCCTGGCCGCCCTGACCAACGCCCTGCGCGTGGTGGGCAAGGGAATCGGGGACGTACGGGTCGTCATGTCCGGCGCCGGAGCGGCCGGTACGGCCATTCTGAAGCTGCTCATCGCCGCAGGCGTCAAGCACGCGGTCGTCGCCGACATCCACGGTGTGGTGCACGCCGGCCGCGAGGACCTGGTCTCCGCCGACGCCGACTCGCCGCTTCGCTGGATCGCCGACAACACCAACCCCGAGTCCGTCACCGGCACCCTCAAGCAGGCCGTCGTGGGCGCCGACGTCTTCATCGGCGTCTCGGCCCCGAACGTGCTGGACGGCGCCGATGTCGCGGCCATGGCCGACGGTGCGATCGTGTTCGCGCTTGCGAACCCGGACCCCGAGGTCGACCCGGCAATCGCACGTCGGACGGCGGCGGTTGTGGCCACCGGCCGCTCGGACTTCCCCAACCAGATCAACAACGTCCTGGTCTTCCCCGGCGTCTTCCGCGGGCTGCTGGACGCCCAGTCCCGCACCGTCAACACGGAGATGATGCTCGCCGCCGCGCGCGCCCTCGCCGACGTCGTCGCCGAGGACGAGGTGAACGCGAACTACATCATCCCGTCGGTCTTCAACGACAAGGTCGCCGGAGCCGTCGCGGGAGCCGTCCGGGAGGCCGCGAAGGCGGCCGGTACAGCTGTGACGGGCCCCACGTCCGTCTGATATCCGGCGCGTCGCGGGTCGCGGCGCCCCAAACGCCCCTTTAGGGTGGGCGGGCGACGCGTCCCGCAGAGCCCCGCATCCGCTGCGGACCGCTTTCGGGGAGTCGACGGAACGTCACCACGACGAGGCAGTGGTGCTTTTCGTGTGACTCCGGAGGGTGCCGGATTGGCTTTCCCGCCGCAGGTGGGGGCAGGATGCTTCCTCAGGACTACGTCCAGGGGAGACCCCACAGGGCGCGAGGTTAAGAGGGTCCGGTTGCGGATCCTCTTAGGACAGACCCGGGTCCGGGAACTGTCCGAGGGCCCTGGCAGCATCGGCTTCGATCTCACGCCTCACAGGCAAGAAGAACACGGGAGTAACAACATGAACCGCAGTGAGCTGGTGGCCGCCCTGGCCGACCGCGCCGAGGTGACTCGCAAGGACGCCGACGCCGTGCTGGCCGCGCTCGCCGAGACCGTCGGTGAGATCGTCGCCAAGGGCGACGAGAAGGTCACCATCCCCGGTTTCCTGACCTTCGAGCGCACCCACCGTGCCGCTCGCACCGCTCGTAACCCGCAGACCGGCGACCCGATCAACATCCCGGCCGGCTACAGCGTGAAGGTCTCCGCGGGCTCGAAGCTCAAGGAAGCCGCCAAGGGCAAGTAACACCCCTGGGTACGACGAAGGGCGGTCACCCCGACCAGGGGTGGCCGCCCTTCGGCGTACGGGCCGCAGAACGCCGTTCCGGGCCTCCGGAGGCGCAGTCCCGGGGGCCCGGGCCCCCGGGACGCGTCCTCAGACCAGCGAACCGCCCGGCAGCTCCACCTTCGCGCCGAGCTTCTCCAGCTTGTCCATGAAGTTCTCGTAGCCGCGGTTGATCAGGTCGATCCCGTGCACCCGGGATGTCCCCTGGGCCGCCAGGGCGGCGATCAGGTACGAGAAACCGCCGCGCAGGTCCGGGATGACCAGATCGGCGCCCTGCAGCTTCGTCGGCCCGGAGACGACCGCGGAGTGCAGGAAGTTGCGCTGGCCGAAGCGGCAGTCGCTGCCGCCCAGGCACTCGCGGTAGAGCTGGATGTGTGCGCCCATCTGGTTGAGCGCCGAGGTGAAGCCGAGCCGCGACTCGTACACCGTCTCGTGCACGATCGACAGGCCTGCGGCCTGCGTCAGCGCCACGACCAGCGGCTGCTGCCAGTCGGTCTGGAAGCCGGGGTGCACGTCCGTCTCCAGCGCGATGGCGTTGAGAGCGCCGCCCGGGTGCCAGAAGCGGATGCCCTCGTCGTCGATCTCGAAGGCACCGCCGACCCGGCGGAAGGTGTTCAGGAACGTCATCATCGAGCGCTGCTGCGCGCCGTGGACGTAGATGTTGCCCTCGGTCGCCAGCGCCGCGGACGCCCAGGAGGCGGCCTCCAGGCGGTCCGGGATCGCCCGGTGCGTGTAACCGTCGAGGCGGTCGACACCGGTGATCCGGATGGTCCGGTCGGTGTCCATGGAGATGATCGCGCCCATCTTCTGCAGTACGCAGATGAGGTCCTCGATCTCCGGCTCCACGGCCGCGTTGGACAGTTCGGTGACACCCTCGGCGAGCACCGCGGTCAGCAGCACCTGCTCGGTGGAGCCGACCGAGGGGTACGGCAGCCGGATCTTGGTGCCGCGCAGCCGCTGCGGGGCCTCCAGGTACTGGCCGTCCGCCCGCTTCTCGATCGTCGCGCCGAACTGGCGCAGCACGTCGAAGTGGAAGTCGATGGGCCGGCCGCCGATGTCGCAGCCGCCGAGCCCCGGGATGAACGCGTGGCCCAGCCGGTGCAGCAGCGGGCCGCAGAAGAGGATCGGGATGCGCGACGAGCCCGCGTGGGCATCGATGTCGGCGACGTTCGCACTCTCGACATGAGTGGGGTCGAGGATCAGCTCGCCCGGTTCGTCACCGGGACGGACCGTCACACCGTGCAGCTGCAGCAGCCCGCGCACCACCCGCACATCGCGGATGTCGGGCACGTTGCGCAGCCGGCTGGGCCCGCTGCCGAGCAGCGCGGCGACCATTGCCTTCGGCACCAGGTTCTTGGCGCCTCGGACGCGGATCTCGCCCTCCAGCGGGGTTCCGCCGTGGACAAGCAGGACATCGTCTGTGCCGGTCATGAATCTCGCGTTCCGGAGTGGTCGGGCAGGGGGCCAACCGAAAGGGTAATGGCCCGGCACCCCCCTTCCATAAGAGAGCGGGGGGTGTACGAACGTCATGAATCCGCCACAACACGCTGTGCTCCCCCGATCTTGCGGAGGGTTACCGTCCGGATCGGCCGTCGGGCCGTGCGCTCCTTGTGCACCCGTGCGCCCTGAGCTGCGCTCGGGCACCCTGGGCGACGAGGGAGTCACTTGGCCCCCGCGAACGCCGAAGATGCGGGATCATTTCTGCCATGACGGAGGTGTCCTCGCTCACAGGGCGACTGCTCGTGGCCGCACCCGCCCTCGCCGACCCGAATTTCGACCGCGCGGTGGTGCTGCTCCTCGACCACGACGAGGAGGGCTCGCTCGGCGTGGTCCTGAACCGCCCGACCCCGGTCGGCGTCGGTGACATCCTCGCGTCCTGGGCCGAGCTGACCGGCGAGCCGGAAGTCGTCTTCCAGGGCGGCCCCGTCTCGCTGGACTCGGCGCTCGGTGTGGCGGTGATCCCCGGCGACGAGGGCCCCCTGGGCTGGCGCCGGGTGTACGGGGCGATCGGCCTGGTGGACCTGGAGACGCCCCCGGAGCTGCTGGCCGCGGCCCTCGGCTCGCTGCGGATCTTCGCCGGTTACGCGGGCTGGGGCCCGGGCCAGCTGGAGGCGGAGCTGTCCGAGGGTGCCTGGTATGTCGTCGAGTCGGAACCGGGTGACGTCTCCTCGCCGCGTCCGGAAAGCCTCTGGCGGGCGGTCCTGCGCCGTCAGCGCAGCGAACTGGCCATGATCGCCACGTATCCGGACGACCCTTCGCTGAACTGATGCCCGGTCTTTCAGTACGCTTGGCGGTTATGAGCACTCTTGAGCCCGAGCGCGGGTCAGGCACCGGAACCCTCGTGGAGCCGACACCACAGGTGTCGAACGGCGACGGCGACCACGAGCGCTACGCCCATTACGTCCAGAAGGACAAGATCATGGCGAGTGCCCTGGAGGGCACCCCCGTGGTCGCACTGTGCGGCAAGGTCTGGGTACCGGGGCGCGACCCCAAGAAGTACCCGGTCTGCCCCATGTGCAAGGAGATCTACGAGTCCATGGGCGCCGGCGGCGACAAGGACAAGGGCAAGGGCGGCAAGGACAAGAAGTAGTCCCAGCGGCACCACGAACAGCCCGGGAGAGCCCCCGGGGCACGCAGGCGCGTGCCCCGGGGGCTCTTCCGTGTGCGGGGCCGCGGGCGTTGCACGGGCTGCGTCCGTGGGTCACAGAGTGGTCGAGACCACTTGTCGGCGCCCTGGTCCGGACCTACCCTCCTGCAAGTTGTGCAGAACGAAACGCGCGTTGCATATGTTGCAACGCCTACCGGTAGGGGTTCCCGGATGAAGTTTTCTGCCCGAATCGCCGCCCCGGCCGCGGCGCTTGTGCTGGCCGGCCTGACCACCACCGCCTGCGGTGCGCCGCAGACCTCCGGCACCGGCGCCGAGGGGGACGAGAAGACCGGCACGCTGCGCGTCTGGCTGTTCCAGGAGGTCGGCAACAAGCCCAAGGAGAAGGTCGTCGACGCCGCCGTCGCCGGCTTCGGGAAGGCCCACAGGGGCGCGAAGGTCGAGATCGAGTACATCCCGGTCGAGACCCGCGCCCAGCGCGTCAAGGCCGCGTTCAACGACCCGAAGAGCGCCCCCGACCTCATCGAGTACGGCAACACGGACACCGCCGGCTACGTCAGGGACGGCGGACTGGCCGATGTGAGCGCCGAGTTCGCCGCCTGGGACGAGGCCAAGGACACCGACCCCGCCGCCAGGCAGTCCGTGACGGTCGGCGGCAAGGTCTACGGGGCGCCGCTCTTCGTCGGCGTACGGGCGCTGTACTACCGCACCGACGTCTTCGCGGAGCTGGGGGTCGAGGCCCCCAAGTCCCAGGCCGAACTGATCTCCACCGCGAGGAAGATCCACCGGGAGAAGCCGGATCTGTACGGTCTCGCGGTCGGCGGCGCGTACACCTACGGTGCGATGCCGTTCATCTGGGCCAACGGCGGCGAACTGGCCGACGGGAGCGGCTCCTCGTACAGGGCCTCCATCAACAGCGACGAGGCGCGCAAGGGCATCGAGGCCTACACCTCGCTCTTCGGCGACACCAACTGCCCGGCCGCCAGGTGCGCCGCCATGGGCGGCAACGCGACCGTCACCGCCTTCGCCGCAGGCAAGGCCGCCATGGCCATCGGCGGCGACTTCAGCCACACGGCCGTCGAGGCGGGCACGGTGAAGGGGAAGTACGCCGTGGTGCCGCTGCCGGGAGTGGCCGAGGGCTCCGTCGCCCCGGCGTTCGCGGGCGGCAACAACATCGGCGTACTGAAGAGCAGCACGCACCGCACCCTGGCCGTCGAGCTGATGAAGGCGCTCACCGGCAAGGGGACCCAGGCGAGGATGTTCGACGCGATGGGCTTCCTGCCGACGTACACGGACGTGCGGGCCGATGCCGCGAAGCGGGAACCGTTCGTCGAACCGTTCGTCAGGACGCTGGGCGCGGGCGCCAGGTTCGTCCCCGCCTCGCCGGCCTGGGGGCAGATCGACTCCTCGCTGATCCTGCCGACGATGTTCCAGGAGATCGTCAGCGGCCGTAAGGACGTGGCGAAGGCCTCGGACGACGCGGCGAGGAAGATGGACGCGGCGTTCGCCGACGCGGGCTGACGATGACGGCGAACAGCACGGCGTACGAAGCGCCCCCCGTACCCGGAGCGGACGTTCCCCCTCCCCGCCCGCTCCGGCGCCGCGGCCGCCCGGCCTCACCCGCCGGGCGGCCGGGCTGGACTCCCTGGCTCTATCTGCTGCCCGCACTCGTGGCGATCGGCGGGCTGCTGGTCTACCCGGTCTACCAGCTGGGCCTGATCTCCTTCCTGGAGTACACCCAGGCCCAGGTCAGCGGAGGCGAACCGGCCACCTTCCAGGGCTTCGGCAACTACGCGACGCTCTTCCGCGACAGCCAGCTCTGGCAGGTGCTCCTGGCCACCGTGGTCTTCGCCGCGGCCTGCGTCCTGGCCACCCTGCTGACCGGCTGCGCGCTGGCCGTCCTGCTGACCCGGGTGCGGGCCGTGCCCAGGCTCGCGCTGATGATGGCCGCGCTCGGTGCCTGGGCCACCCCGGCGATCACCGGCTCGACCGTCTGGGTCTTCCTCTTCGACGCCGACTTCGGGCCGGTGAACCGGCTGCTGGGGCTCGGCGACCACTCCTGGACGTACGGGCGCTACAGCGCCTTCGCGCTGGTGCTCCTCGAAGTCCTGTGGTGCTCGTTCCCGTTCGTGATGGTGACCGTGTACGCGGGCATCCGGGCGATCCCCGCCGAGGTGCTGGAGGCGGCCGCGCTGGACGGGGCCTCGCAGTGGCGGATCTGGCGGTCGGTCATGGCGCCGATGCTGCGGCCGATCCTGGTCGTCGTCACCGTCCAGTCGGTCATCTGGGACTTCAAGGTCTTCACCCAGATCTACGTCATGACCAACGGCGGAGGCATCGCCGGCCAGAACCTGGTGCTCAACGTGTACGCGTACCAGAAGGCGTTCGCGTCCTCGCAGTACAGCCTCGGCTCGGCGATCGGTGTCGTGATGCTGGTGATCCTCCTGGCCGTCACGCTCGTGTATCTGCGCCTGATGCGGCGCCAGGGGGAGGAACTGTGAGTCTGCCGTCCCTGTTGCGCGTCCGCCGGCCCGGCCGGCTCGCCGCCGAGGCCGCGGCCCTGCTGATCGCCGCCGCCGTCGCCTTCCCGCTGTACTGGATGGTGCTCTCCGCCCTCAAGCCTGCGGGCGAGATCCAGTCCGCGCACCCGCGGCCCTGGACGCTGTCGCCGTCCCTGGACTCCTTCCGCCGGGTCTTCCAGCAACAGGACTTCGGGCGCTACTTCCTGAACAGCCTGCTCGTCGCCGGCACGGTCGTCGTGGCCTCCGCGCTGATCGCCTTCCTGGCGGCCACGGCGGTGACCCGGTTCAGGTTCCGCTTCCGGACCACCCTGCTGATCATGTTCCTGGTCGCGCAGATGGTGCCGGTCGAGGCACTGACGATC
Source organism: Streptomyces sp. NPDC002809 (assembly GCF_040295435.1). NCBI lineage: Bacteria > Bacillati > Actinomycetota > Actinomycetes > Kitasatosporales > Streptomycetaceae > Streptomyces > Streptomyces sp. NPDC002809. The sequence continues at coordinate 48,054 of NZ_JBEOVJ010000035.1, read as the reverse complement.
CCGCTGTTCTTCCTCATGCGGGACTTCGGCCAGCTGAACACGCTCGGCTCGCTGATCCTGCCGCACCTGGCCTTCTCGCTGCCGTTCGCGATCTGGATGCTGCGCGGCTTCGTCAAGGCCGTCCCCGAGGCCCTGGAGGAGGCCGCGTACATCGACGGGGCGAGCCGTACCCGGTTCCTGTGGCAGATCCTCTTCCCGCTGGTCCTCCCGGGGCTGGTGGCGACCAGCGTCTTCTCGTTCATCTCGACCTGGAACGACTTCCTGTTCGCGAAGTCCTTCCTCATCAGCGACACCTCCCAGTCGACGCTCCCGATGGCGCTGCTGGTCTTCTTCAAACCGGACGAAAACGACTGGGGAGGGATCATGGCAGCCTCGACGGTGATGACCGTGCCCGTGCTGGTCTTCTTCGTACTCGTACAGCGACGCCTGGTCTCGGGACTGGGCGGAGCGGTTAAGGACTGACGTCATGGACATGGAACTGATCCCGGCGCCCGTGAGCGTCGGTGACCAAGGGCGGTGCGGATTCCTCCTGGATCCGTCCACCACCATCGCGGCGGCACCCGGCACCGAGGGCACCGAACGGTGGCTGCGCGCCACGCTCGGCGCCGCCTTCGGTCTGCCGCTCGCACCGGGCGGCGAGGACGCCGCGCGCGCGATCCGGCTGCGCGTCGACCCGGCGTTGGCGTCCGAGGGCTACCGGCTGACCACCCAGCCCGACGAGAGCGTCGTGATCACGGGCGGCAGCCCCGCCGGAGTCTTCTGGGGAGCCCAGACGCTGCGTCAGCTGCTGGGTCCTGAGGCCTTCCGCCGGGCGCCCGTCGACGGCCGCACCGAGACCGCCCTCGCGTTCACGGACATCGAGGACCGCCCCCGCTTCGGCTGGCGCGGCCTGATGCTCGACGTGGCACGGCACTTCCTGCCGAAGGACGACGTCCTGCGCTACCTCGACCTCCTCGCCGCCCACAAGCTGAACGTCTTCCACTTCCACCTCACCGACGACCAGGGCTGGCGCGTCGAGATCAAGCGTTACCCGCGCCTGACCGAGGTGGGCGCGTGGCGTTCGCGCACGAAGTACGGCCACCGGGCGTCCGAGCTCTGGGACGAGACGCCGCACGGCGGCTACTACACGCAGGACGACATCCGCGAGATCGTGGCGTACGCCGCCGAGCGCCACATCCGGGTCGTCCCCGAGATCGACATCCCGGGCCACTCGCAGGCCGCCATCAGCGCCTATCCGGAGCTGGGCAACACCGACGTCACCGACACCACCGCGCTGACCGTCTGGGACAACTGGGGCGTCAACCCGAACGTGCTCGCCCCCTCCGACCACACCCTGCGCTTCTTCGAGGGCGTCTTCGAGGAGCTGCTGGAGCTCTTCCCCGCGGACACCTCGCCGTTCGTCCACGTCGGCGGCGACGAGTGCCCCAAGGACCAGTGGAAGCAGTCGCCGGCCGCGCAGGCGCGCATCAAGGAACTCGGCCTCGCCGACGAGGACGGGCTGCAGTCCTGGTTCATCCGCCACTTCGACACCTGGCTCACCGCGCGGGGCCGCCGGCTCATCGGCTGGGACGAGATCCTGGAGGGCGGGCTGGCCGAGGGCGCGGCCGTCTCCTCGTGGCGCGGGTACGCCGGCGGCATCGCGGCCGCCGAGGCCGGGCACGACGTCGTGATGTGCCCGGAGCAGCAGGTGTACCTGGACCACCGTCAGCACGGCGGCCCCGACGAGCCGATGCCCATCGGATACGTCCGCACCCTGGAGGACGTCTACCGCTTCGAGCCCGTGCCGCCGGGGCTCTCCCCGGAGGCGGCCCGTCATGTCCTCGGTGCCCAGGCCAACGTCTGGACCGAGGTCATGCAGAACCGGTCCCGCGTCGACTACCAGGTCTTTCCCCGCCTCGCGGCCTTCGCCGAGGTCGCCTGGTCGGCCCTGCCCGCCCCCGCGGACCGGGACTTCGCGGACTTCGAGCGCCGGATGTCCACGCACTACGCGCGACTTGACGCGCTCGGTGTCGACTACCGGCCGCCGGGCGGCCCGTTGCCGTGGCAGCGGCGCCCCGGTGTCCTCGGGCGCCCGATCGAGGGAACACCCCCGAACGTGTGAGTCCGGACGCCGTCCGGTTGCCGCCACCACCGCCCCCGGGGCCGTGGTGGCGGCGTCGTTCGGGAGGGGAACCCACCCGGGGAAGCCTCCGCCCACCGGAACGGATATGTCGTACAAGCACGTGTAAGCACGGCAATTCGCACTCCGTGCCGAAGAGGTGCGAAACGGGATCATTCCCCTGGTCGGGGACGGATACTCCCTTCGTGGACCCTCGCGTCGGGCCGGTCCGAAGATGTGCCAGAGTTGCCACGTCCGGGCCTTGAGCACGTACCGTACGGCGAAACAGGCCGGACGCCGGGACACCGGGAAGGGGCAGCTGGGTTGACCACGCACGCACCGCAGGCGACGCAGTCCGTCACGCTGCCTGCCTCGCTGGACGAGGCCGTGGCGGCACTCGGCGCCATGCCCGCCGCCGTCCCCGTGGCAGGCGGCACGGACCTGATGGCGGCTGTCAACAAGGGGCTCCTGCGCCCCTCCGGGCTGGTCGGTCTCGGCCGGATCAGCGAACTCCGCGGCTGGCACTACCAGGACGGCCACGCCCTGCTGGGCGCCGGTCTCACCCACGCACGCATGGGGCGGCCCGACTTCGCCGCCCTCATCCCCGCGCTCGCCGCGTCCGCGCGCGCGGCCGGCCCGCCCCAGATCCGTAACGCCGGAACGCTCGGCGGCAACATCGCCACCGCCGCACCGACCGGCGACGCCCTGCCGGTGCTCGCCGCCCTGGAGGCCGAGCTCGTCATCGCGGGCCCCGGTGGCGCGCGCCGCGAGATTCCGGTCTCGCACCTGCTGGCAGGCCGCGAGATGCTGGAGCCCGCCGAGCTGATCGGCTTCGTCCGCGTCCCCCTGCTGCACGCCCCGCAGGTCTTCCTCAAGGCGACCGGACGCACCGGCCCCGGCCGTGCCACCGCCTCCGTCGCGATCGTGCTCGACCCGGCCCGGCGCGGCGTGCGCTGCGCGGTCGGCGCCATCGCGCCGATGCCGCTGCGGCCGCTGGAGGCCGAGCACTGGATCGCCTCACTGATCGACTGGGACGGCGAACGAGGCCTGGCCCCCGACGCGCTGGCCGCCTTCGGCGAGTACGTCGCCGCGGCCTGCATCCCGGACCAGGCACCACCGGCCGACGGGGGTCAGGCGCCACCGCTGCCTCCCGCCGTACTGCACCTGCGGCGCACCGTCGCCGCGCTGGCCCGACGCGCGCTGGGGAGGGCACTGTCGTGAGCAACGAGGACCGCACCGATCAGCACGGGGGCTGGGAGCCCACCCCGCAGAGCGGCGAGTACGACGCGGAGGCGACCGCCTTCGTCCACCTGCCGCCGGAGGACCTGGCGAACATCCCGCTGGCCGCACCCGGCCAGGGATACGTGCCGCCGATGATCCTTCCGCTGACCCCCGCGGCCGGCCTCGACCCGGCGGCCACCGGCAGCTGGCTCGTCCAGACGCCGGACCAGCAGGACCAGCACGGCAGGCCGGACCCGCAGGGCCCCGGTGCGGAGCCCGCGCCCGCCGCGGTGCACTGGCCGGACCCCAACCAGCAGCAGACACCGTACGGATACCCGCAGCCCGGGTCGCAGTCGTCCCAGGAGTACCCGGACCGGTACCCCGTGGACCCGGCCGCCACCGGCCAGTGGAACTTCGCCGAGTCCGGAGGCCCCGCCGAGCCGGCCGGCCACACCGGACAGTGGACGATCCCGGTCGCCGACGGCGAGCTCCCGGAGGAGTCCGGCGAGTTCTCGGCCTCCGCGCTGGCCGCCGGCCTGTACGCGGACCGCACCCCGCCGGCCACGCTGCCGGGCGGTGCGCCCGCGCCGTGGGCGACGCAGGAACCGCAGCCCGGCGCCAGGGACACCCCGGTGCTGGGGACGGACCTGGGCCACCTGCCGGAGCCCGCCTCCGGCGAGCCGGCCGACGTCCCCGCGGACGAGCCCGGCCCGGACCCGGTCGCCGGCCCCGTGGCGGAAGCCGTCCCGGGCACACCCGAGGACCCCGCGCACCGGACCCCGGTGGACGAGGCCGCGCCGGACGCCGTTCCCGAGGGCGACGCGCAGCAGCCCGCCCCGGAGCAGCCCGACGCGGCTGCCCCGGACAACGCGGCCCACGACGACACGGCTCACGACGACACGGCTCACGACGACACGGCTCACGACGACACCGCCCACGACGACACCGCCCAGGACAACGCGGTCCCGGACAACGCGCCTCCGGACGAAGGGGAGCCGGCTGACGCGGCCCCCGACGACGTCGTCGCGGAGGCCGTGCCCGCCGCCCCGCTCGACCTGCCCAGTGAGCATCCCGCCGCCTCCTACGTGCTCCATGTGAACGGTGCCGACCGGCCCGTCACCGACGCCTGGATCGGCGAGTCGCTGCTCTACGTACTGCGCGAGCGCCTCGGCCTCGCCGGCGCCAAGGACGGCTGCTCGCAGGGCGAGTGCGGTGCCTGCAACGTCCAGGTGGACGGCCGTCTCGTCGCCTCCTGCCTGGTCCCCGCGGCCACGGCGGCGGGCAGCGAGGTCCGTACGGTCGAGGGCCTGGCCGTCGACGGCGAGCCGTCCGACGTCCAGCGGGCCCTGGCGCACTGCGGTGCCGTCCAGTGCGGCTTCTGCATCCCCGGCATGGCGATGACCATCCACGACCTGTTGGAGGGCAACCACGCCCCCAGCGAGCTGGAGACCCGACAGGCGCTCTGCGGCAACCTCTGCCGCTGTTCCGGTTACCGCGGCGTGCTCGACGCCGTGAACGAGGTCGTCGCGGGCCGCGAGGCCGCCTCCGAGGCGGCCTCCGTACCCGCGCAGGAAGTCGCGGAGCCTGACGAGGCCCGCATCCCGCACCAGGCGGCGCCGGGCGCGGGTAGTGTGCAGGCCCATCTGCAGGACGGAGGGATGGCGTGAGCAACGACGCGGCCACCGCTGCGGGCGCGACCCACACGGCGATCAGCATCCCGTCACTGGACGGCCCGGGCGGCCCCGAGACCGAGCAGCCGCTGCTCGGCCTGGGCGCCTCCCTGCCGCCCGCCGACGCCCGCGCGAAGACCGAGGGCACCTTCCCGTACGCCGCCGACCTGTGGGCCGAGGGACTGCTCTGGGCGGCCGTGCTCCGCTCCCCGCACCCGCATGCCCGCATCCTGTCCATCGACACCTCGGCCGCCGCCGAGATGCCGGGCGTCCGCGCGGTCGTCACCCATGAGGACGTCCCCGGCGAGAGCGACTACGGCCGCCTCGTCGTCGACCGGCCCGTCTTCGCGTCCGACCTGGTCCGCCACCACGGCGAACCGATCGCCGCGGTCGCCGCCGACCACCCCGACACCGCCCGGCTGGCCGCTGCCGCGATCGCCGTCGAGTACGAGGTGCTGGAACCGGTCACCGACCCGGAGAAGGCGTTCGCCGCCGAGCCGCTGCACCCCGACGGCAACCTGATCCGCCACATCCCGCTGCGCTACGGCGACCCCGAGATCGTCGGCGAGGTCGTCGTCGAGGGCCTGTACCGCATCGGCCGTCAGGACCCGGCCCCGATCGGCGCCGAGGCCGGACTCGCCGTGCCCCGCCCCGACGGCGGCGTGGAGATCTACACCGCGTCCACCGACCCGCACACCGACCGGGACCTCGCCGCCGCCTGCTTCGGCCTCGAACCGGACCGGGTGAAGCTCGTCGTCACCGGCGTGCCCGGCGCGACCGGCGACCGCGAGGACCCCGGCTTCCAGCTCCCGCTCGGCCTGCTCGCGCTGCGTACCGGCTGCCCGGTCAAGCTGGCCGCCACCCGCGAGGAGTCCTTCCTCGGTCACGCCCACCGCCACCCGACCCTGCTCCGCTACCGCCACCACGCGGACGCCGAGGGCCGCCTGGTCAAGGTCGAGGCCCAGATCCTCCTGGACGCGGGCGCGTACGCCGACTCCTCGTCCGAGTCCCTGGCCGCCGCCGTCGCCTTCGCCTGTGGTCCGTACGTGGTCCCGCACGCCTTCATCGAGGGCTGGGCGGTCCGTACGAACAACCCGCCGTCCGGCCACGTCCGGGGCGAGGGCGCGATGCAGGTCTGTGCCGCGTACGAGGGCCAGATGGACAAGCTGGCGGCCAAGCTCGGTATCGAGCCCGCCGAACTGCGGCTGCGCAACGCCCTGTCCACCGGCGACATCCTGCCCACCGGACAGACGGTGACCTGCCCCGCCCCGGTCGCGGAGCTCCTGCGCGCCGTACGGGACTTCCCGCTGCCCTCGCTGCCCAAGGACACCCCTGAGGACGACTGGCTGCTGCCGGGCGGCCCCGAGGGCGCGGGTGAACCCGGCGCCGTGCGGCGCGGGGTCGGGTACGCGCTCGGCATGGTCCACATGCTCGGCGCCGAGGGTGCCGACGAGGTCTCCACGGCCACGGTCCGGGTCCACGACGGCATCGCCACCGTCATCTGCGCCGCCGTCGAGACGGGGCAGGGCTTCTCGACGCTGGCCCGTCAGGTCGTGCAGGAGACGCTGGGCATCGAGGAGGTGCACGTCGCGTCCGTCGACACCGACCAGCCTCCGGCGGGTCCGGCGACGCACGGCCGCCACACCTGGGTCTCCGCCGGAGCGGTCGAACGCGCGGCGAAGATGGTCCGCACCCAGCTGCTCCAGCCGCTGGCCCACAAGTTCGGCATGTCCACCGAGCTGCTCCAGATCGCCGACGGCAAGATCACCTCGTACGACGGGGTGCTCTCCACGACCGTCGCTGAGGCGATGGACGGCAAGGAGCTCTGGGCCACCGCCCAGTGCCGCCCCCACCCCACCGAGCCGCTCGACGAGTCGGGTCAGGGCGACGCCTTCGTCGGTCTCGCGTTCTGCGCGATCCGTGCGGTGGTGGACGTCGACATCGAGCTCGGCTCGATCCGTGTCGTGGAGATGGCGATCGCCCAGGACGTCGGCCGGGTCCTGAACCCGTCCCAGCTGGCGACCCGGATCGAGGCGGGCATCACGCAGGGCATCGGCACCGCCCTGACGGAGAACCTCCGCACCGCCCGCGGCCTCATCCGCCACCCCGACCTGACGGGTTACGCCCTGCCGACCGCGCTGGACGCACCGGACATCCGCATCGTCAAGCTCGTCGAGGAACGCGACGTGGTGGCCCCCTTCGGCGCCAAGCCCGCCTCGGCGATCCCGGTCGTGACCTCGCCGGCCGCCGTGGCCGCGGCAGTCCGCTCGGCCACCGGACGCCCGGTCAACCGCCTCCCGATCAGGCCCCAGGCGGCCGTCGCCGCGCCCAGGACCTGATCCCGGCCCCCGGCGCGGTGACGGAGGACATGGCCGCGCCGGGCCGGACCGGGTCACTATGTGCGGATGCACCCCTTTGAGACGGACCGCCCCGAAAGCGGTCCCACCCTGGCGCAGCTCCTCGCGCTGATCGCCGCCGGGACGGTCGATGTCGTCGCGGCACCGTGCGGCACCGATGTGCGGGTGTCCGACGTGGTGCTGCACGACCCTGGCGACGACAGGGACGAAGAGACGTGGGCGGCCACCGGCCTGGTCCTGCTGGCCGTCGGCGTGGAGGCCGCATCGCCCGAGGCGGCCGACGTCCTGCGGGCCGCCGACCGCGCCGGAGCGGCGGCCGTGGTGATGCGGCGCGGCACCCGGGGACCCGGGACGGCTCTGCTGGACGCTGCGGAGCGGGGGCGTACGGCCTTGCTGACCCGCGGGCCGGGGCAGGGCTGGACCGAGGTGCTCGGCCGGTTGCGGACGGCGCTGGCGCACAGCGTCCCCGACCGGTCCGCGGGCGCGGGCGGGGTGGACGGCCTGCGGCTGGGCGATCTGTCGGGCCTGGCCAACACCGTGGCGGATCTGGTCGGCGGCGCGATCACGATCGAGGACCCGCAGTCGCGGGTGCTGGCGTACTCGCGCATGGACCACGAGCCCGATCCGATGCGCAGGCTCACGATCCTCGGCCAGGAGGTGCCGCGCTGGCGGGTCACCGAACTGCGGGAGAGCGGCTTCTTCCAGGCACTGTGGAACACCGACGACGTCGTGCGGCTCCCCGCCGACGACCGGTACGCCGAACGGCTGGCCGTCGCGGTGCGGCACGGCTCCGAGGTGCTCGGCTCGATCTGGGCCGCAGGCGACGGGCGTCCGCTGGCCGACGACGCGGTGGCGGCCCTGCGGACGGCGGGCCGCGCGGCGGTGGCACATCTGTCGCACCACCGCACATGGGGCCGGGCCGCGGCCCGGGCGCGTGAGGGCGCGGTGCACGCGCTCCTGGCGGGCAGCGCGCAGGCGGCGCACGACGTCGGGATCGTGCGGGGCCGGCCCTACGCGGTGCTGGTGGCGGAGGCGTACGACGGTCCGCAGCCCGCGCCGGGTGACGTCGGGCAGCGGGTGCTGGACGTCCTCGCGCTGCAGGCCGCCGCCTACCGCCCCGGGTGTGTGACCGCGCGGTCGGGCCGGCGGCTGTACGCCCTGGTGCCTGCCGCCGACGGCGAGGCGGACCCCGCGCGCACCCTGCTGGCGACGGCCCGGGGGCTGCCGCGCGGCGCGGTCTTCGCCGGCGCCGGGCCCGTGGTCGCGGATCTGGCGGAGCTGCCCGCCTCCCGTGACGCGGCGGAGCTGGTGGTGCGGGTGCTGAGGGAGCGGGCCGCACGCCTGCCGGCCGGCGGGGCCGTTTCGGCGGTGGCCTCGTACGCGGAGGTGGCGGCCGAGGCCGCGGTGCTGCGGCTGCTCGACCGGGTGGAGCCGCTGTGGGGATCCGTGCGCGGGCCGGTGCACGCGATGACCGAGCACGACCGGGCGCACGGATCGCGGTACGGCGAGTCGGTCGCCGCACACCTCGACGCCTTCGGCGACACCGCCGCCGCCGCGCGGCACCTCAATGTGCACCCCAACACGCTGCGGTACCGGCTGCGCCGGGCCAGGGAGCTGTTCGGCGTCGACCTGGCCGATCCGGCCGTGCGGCTCCTGGCGGACGTGGGGCTGCGACTGGGGCGGCGTACCGAGTGAGCCGGGGGCGCCGACTGTGACCCGACATGATCATTTGGTTGTGGTGCCGGACAGGAGAGCCGTCCAGGTGTGGTCGTGAACGACGAAGACATGACGGGCTCCGCACCCCGAAGCTGGGCACAACGGCCCGCGTCCCGATGGACGCGGTGCACGAGCGACCCCCAGGAGTGTGGTTCAGGTGACTTCCGGTTCGGCCCCCCAGCGCAAGCGCGCCCGCGAGGCGGCGCTGGCCCGTGCCGTCGAGGACGGCCTGCTCGGCCCCGGCGCGCCCCTGGTCGGCCTCCTCGACGTCGACGGGGTGCTGGCCGCGGTGGACGCGCTGAACGAGGCGTTCGAGGGACCGGCCACCGTCCAGCACACCTTCGCGGCCAAGGCATGCGGACTGGTGCCGGTCCTGCGGCTGCTCGCCGAGGCCGGCATGGGCTGCGAGGTCGCCTCACCCGGCGAGCTGGAGCAGGCCCTCGCCGCCGGCTTCACGCCCGACCGGCTGGTCTTCGACAGCCCCGCGAAGACGGTCGAGGAGCTGGAGTTCGCGTTGGAGCACGGCATCGCGATCAACCTGGACAACTTCCAGGAGCTGGAGCGCGTCGACCGCCTGTTGGCCGGCCGCGAGCCGTCGGGACCCATCGGGCTGCGGGTGAACCCCCAGGTCGGCGCGGGCGCCATCGGAGCGATGAGCACCGCGACCGCGACGTCCAAGTTCGGCGTCGCCCTGCGCGACCCGGGAGCCGTGGACGCGGTCGTCGACGCCTTCACGCGGCGCCCCTGGCTCGACCGCCTGCACGCGCACGTCGGCTCCCAGGGCTGCCCGCTGCCGCTCATCGCCCAGGGTGTCAGCGCCGCGTACGAGCTCGCGGAGCGGATCAACGGGCAGCTGGGCCGCGCACAGATCACCGGCCTGGACATCGGCGGCGGCCTGCCCGTCAACTTCACCGACGAGGACGACCGCCCCACGTACGGCGACTACGTCCGCGAACTGCGCGCCGCCGCCCCGGGACTCTTCGACGGCCGGTACACCCTCGTCACCGAGTTCGGCCGCTCGCTGCTGGCGAAGAGCGGCACCATCGGCTCGGTCGTCGAGTACACCAAGTCGGCCGGCGGCCGGCGGATCGCGGTCACCCACGCCGGTGCCCAGGTGGCCACCCGTACCGTGTTCATGCCGGACGCCTGGCCCCTGCGCGCCGGTGTGTTCGACGCGGCGGGCCGGCCCAAGGAGGGCCCGCTCCAGGTCGTGGACATCGCGGGGCCGTGCTGCTTCGCCGGGGACCTCACCGCCATCGCCCGTGAACTCCCGGCGATCGAGCCCGGGGACGTGGTGGCGCTGTACGACACCGGGGCGTACTACTTCTCCTCGCACTTCTCGTACAACTCCCTGCCCAGACCCGCTGTGTACGGCTACCGCACGGACGCGGCCGGGCAGGTCCGTCTCGCCCTCGTCCGCGAGGCCCAGAGCGTGCGCGAAGTCGTCGAGGAGAGCGGCCTCTCGCACGCGGACGCCCTCGTGGCGCTGTGCGCGGACGGCTCGGAGCCGGCGGGGAAGCAGGAGGTGGCGGGGTGAAGCGGGTCCTCATATCCGCCGACATGGAAGGGGCGACGGGCACCGTCTCCCCGGCGGACGTCGAAGCGGGGACACCGCGCTACGAACGCTTCCGCCGCCTCCTCACCCGGGACGTCAACGCCGCGGTCGCCGGATTCGCCGACGCGGGTGCGGACGAGATCGTCGTCAACGACGCCCACTGCGGCATGGACAACGTGCTCATCGAGGAACTCGACCCGCGCGCCGTCCTCATCGTCGGCCGCCACAAGCCGCTCGGCATGATGGAAGGGCTGGAGGACGGCCTCGACGCGGTGGCGTTCGTCGGTTACCACACCGGCGCCGGCGAACAGGGCGTCCTCGCGCACACCTACCTCTCGCACAGCATCCTCGGCGTCCGCATCGACGGCGAGCCCGTCGGTGAGGGCCACTTCAACGCCCTGGTCGCCGCCGAGGCCGGCGTCCCCGTCGTCCTCGTCACCGGCGACGACGTGACCTGCCGCGAAGCGGCCGTGTACGCACCCGGCTGCCGGACCGTCACCGTGAAACGGGCGATCTCCCGGCACGCGGCCGTCTGCCGGACCCCCGCCGTCACGGAGGCCGACATCCGCCGTGAGGCCGCCGCGGCGCTCTCGTCACCCCCGCCGCGCCCGGCCCCGCGCCCCGCACCGCACGTGGTGGAGGTCGACGTGGACAGCCCGCACCTCGCGGACCGTGCGGGCGCACTGTCCGGAGTCGAACTGTCCGGCCCCCGGACCGTCCGCATCCAGACCCCCGACGCCGTGACGGCGCTGCGCCGCTTCCGGTCGCTCAGCTGGGTGATCGGCGGCGGTCGCGAGGGCGACTGGACCTGAGACCACCGCCGCCCCGGCGGCCCCGGCGGGATCCCTGCCGCGGGGCCGCCGCTTCCCGACGGCGCGCCCGCACCCGCCCGAGGGGTTTCCCCGCCCCCTTGTACGACGTTGCCCCTGACTGGAGCTGCCATGACTTCTTCCGTACCGCAGAAAGAGCCGCAGAGCCCGCAACCGGAACTCAGCCGCTCCCTGCGCAACCGCCACATGTCCATGATCGCGATCGGCGGCGCGATCGGCGCCGGACTGTTCGTCGGCAGCGGCTCCGTGATCAAGACCGCGGGCCCCGCCGCGATCGTGTCCTACTGCCTGGCCGGTGCCCTGGTGCTGTGCACCATGCGGATGCTGGGCGAGATGGTCGTGGCGAAGCCGTCCGCGGGCTCCTTCGCCGACTACGCCCGCACCGCCATCGGGCCGTGGGCGGGCTTCACCATCGGATGGCTGTACTGGTACTACTACGTCATCATCGTGGCCGTGGAGGCCGTCGCGGGCGCTGCGATCCTGCACGCGTGGCTCGATCTGCCGCTCTGGGTCCTGGCCATGGGCCTGATGGTCGTGATGACCGCGACCAACCTGCTCTCCGTGAAGTCGTTCGGCGAGTTCGAGTTCTGGTTCTCGTCCGTCAAGGTCGCCGCGATCGTGGCCTTCCTGATCGTCGGCGGTCTCTACGTCTTCGGCGCCTGGCCGGACTCGTCCTTCGACTTCTCCAACCTGACCGCGCACGGCGGCTTCACCCCGAACGGCTTCACCGCCATCTTCTCCGCGATCGTCGTGGTCATCTTCGCGTTCGGCGGAGCCGAGATCGTCACCATCGCCGCCGCCGAGAGCAAGGAGCCCGAGCGGTCGGTGGCCCGTGCCACCACCGGCATCATCTGGCGGATCATCCTCTTCTACGTCGGCTCCATCGTCCTGGTCGTCACCATCGTGCCGTGGGACAGCGCCCAGGTCCTGGCCAGCCCCTACGTCGCGGCCTGGAAGATCATCGGGCTGCCGGGCGCGGGCGTCGTGATGGACATCGTGATCCTCACGGCCGTGCTGAGCGTGCTCAACTCCTCGGTCTACGTCTCCTCCCGGATGCTGCGGGCGCTGGCCACCCACGGCGACGCCCCCACGTGGCTGGTGGCGACGAACAAGCGCCAGGTCCCGGTCCGCGCGATCCTGGCCGGAACAGTGGTCGGCTGGATCTCGGTTCTCCTGGCCTATCTGTCCCCGGACACGGTCTTCACGTACCTCGTGAACTCCTCGGGCGCGATCGCCATCTTCATGTACCTCATGATCGGCGTGTCCCAGCTGCGCATGCGGCGCCGGCTGGAGCGTGAGGCGCCCGAGCGGCTGACCCTGCGGATGTGGCTCTTCCCGTATCTCACCTGGGTGGTGATGGCCGGGTTCGCGGCCGTCCTGGTGGCCATGGCGGTCATCGCCGACCAGCGCACCCAGCTGCTGACGAGCCTCGGCAGCCTGGCCGTCGTCCTCATCGCGTACGCGGTCCGCAAGGCGCGCGGCGCGCGCCCGCTGCCCGCCGAAGCCGCCGACGGGGGCGCCCAGGAGCCGGACGCGGTGTCCACGCGCTGACCCCGCCCACGACGAAACCGCCCGCCCCCGCTACAGCGGGAGCGGGCGGTTTCGTCGTGGAGACCGTGACCGGATTCGAACCGGTGTAACTCGAGTTGCAGTCGAGCCCCTGAGCCTCTCGGGCACACGGTCGGGCGGTGTTGCGTGGTGCGATGGCTCGACCGTACGGCCGCGGCGGCGCGGCGGACAAGAGTGCGGGCCGCCGTGCAACGCGACTGCCATGCGGCGTTCACGATCCTCGCGGTTGCGCGCGCTCCGGTCCTACGACCAACGGACGAGAACCCGGGCGACCCGCGACAGGTCCCATGCCGTATTTCGCCCCTTACTCTTGGGCTCATGACCGCCCTGGAACCGCGCGACGCCGATGTCTCGCCCCCTGCCGAAGACATTGACGCCACCCGCGGCCCGGCCGTCGCCCCGAAGCCGGAGGGCGTCCTGGGGCGGACCTACCGGGCGCTCAGTATCGGCATCGTCTCCGTCGTCTTCCTGATCGCCTTCGAGGCGACCGCCGTGGGGACCGCGATGCCGGTCGCCGCCCGTGAGCTGCACGGCATCCCGCTGTACGCGTTCGCGTTCTCGGCGTACTTCACCACCAGCCTCTTCGCCATGGTGCTGTCCGGCCAGTGGGCCGACCGGCGCGGCCCGCTCGCACCGCTCGCCACGGGGATCAGCGCCTTCGGCGCGGGGCTGCTGCTGTCCGGGACCGCGGGCACGATGTGGATGTTCATCGCGGGCCGGGCGGTGCAGGGACTGGGCGGCGGGCTGGTGATCGTCGCGCTGTACGTGGTGATCAGCCGGGCCTACCCGGAACATCTGCGGCCGTCGATCCTGGCCGCGTTCGCCGCGAGCTGGGTGATCCCGTCCGTCGTGGGACCGCTGGCCTCCGGGAGCGTCACCGAGCACCTGGGCTGGCGCTGGGTCTTCGTCGGCATCCCGGTGCTGGTCGTCTTCCCGCTGGCGCTCGCGCTGCCCGCGATCCGGCGGACGGCGTCGGGCCCGGCGGACCCGGCGGCGCCCGTGGAGTCGTACGACCGCCGGCGCATCGCGCTCGCGCTCGGCATCTCGCTGGGCGCCGGACTGCTCCAATACGCCGGGCAGGAGCGGAACTGGTTCTCCCTGCTGCCGGCCGCCGCCGGTGTCGCCCTGCTCGTCCCCGCGATCCGCGGTCTGCTGCCCCCGGGCACCGGCCGCGCTGCGCGCGGGCTGCCCGCGGTGGTGCTCCTGCGCGGAGTGGCGGCCGGGTCGTTCATCGCCGCCGAGTCGTTCGTCCCGCTGATGCTGGTCACCCAGCGCGGGATGTCCCCGACGATGGCCGGGCTCTCGCTCGCCGCCGGCGGCGGGACGTGGGCGCTCGGCTCCTACGTGCAGTCCCGGCCCCGCATGGAACCGCACCGCGACCGGCTGATGGTGGGCAGCATGGTGCTCGTCGCGGCGGCGATAGCCGCGGCTCCGGCCGTGCTGATCGACGGGGTGCCGGTCTGGACGGTCGCCGTGGCCTGGGCCTTCGGCTGCTTCGGCATGGGCATGGTGATCGCCTCGACGAGCGTGCTGCTGCTGAAGCTGTCCGCGCCGGAGGAGGCGGGCGCGAACTCCGCGGCCCTGCAGATCTCCGACGGCCTCTCCAACGTCCTGCTGCTGGCCGCGGGCGGCGCGGCGTTCGCGGCGCTCGGCGGGGGAGCGGTGGGGGCCGTGCACGAGGCGGTGGAGGCGGGCGGCTCCGGCTCGCACCCGGGGGCGTTCGCGGTGGTGTTCCTGCCGATGGCGGCGGTGGCGCTGGTGGGGGCCTGGGTGGCTACGCGGGTGCGGACGTCGTAACCGGTACCGGTTCGGCCCCACGCCCATCCGGACGTCGACGAAGCGGCCGCACTGCTCCAGTCCCTGGCGATCAACCATCCGCCCTTCGACGGCAACAGACGCACCGCCCGGCTTTCGTGCATGACCTTCCCGGCGATGAACGGCGTCGACCTCCGCCCGCACACCGACGCGGCGGAACGCCTGGTCATCGCCGTCGCCACCGGCGACATGGACGAGGCCGAGGCCATCTCCCAGGGGCTGCGGGAACTGGTCGTCGACGCGGTGTGAGAGCCGTCGCAATTACGTACGGGGCGGCGCAGTCCGAGGCGGATCGCCCCCCGTCCCCCGGTAGGGTGGCCCGGTTGTCGTATCGCGTACGGGCCCGTCCCGGTCCGTGCGGACAGCACCACACGTACCCGAGAGACCCGAACCGGAGACCGTGACTACTACCGCCTCCCACCACCTCTCACCCGCCTTTCCCGGCCGCGCCCCCTGGGGCACGGCCGGCAAGCTGCGAGCCTGGCAGCAGGGCGCCCTCGAGAGGTACATCCAGGAGCAGCCGCGCGACTTCCTCGCAGTCGCGACCCCCGGCGCCGGGAAGACCACCTTCGCGCTGACCCTCGCCTCATGGCTGCTCCACCACCACGTCGTGCAGCAGATCACCGTCGTCGCGCCGACCGAGCACCTGAAGAAGCAGTGGGCGGAGGCGGCCGCCCGGATAGGGATCAAGCTCGACCCCGAGTACAGCGCGGGCCCCGTGAGCAAGGAGTACCACGGGGTCGCGGTCACGTACGCGGGTGTCGGCGTCCGCCCGATGCTGCACCGCAACCGGTGCGAGCAGCGCAAGACCCTCGTGATCCTCGACGAGATCCACCACGCCGGTGACTCGAAGTCCTGGGGCGAGGCCTGCCAGGAGGCGTTCGACCCGGCGACCCGTCGGCTCGCCCTCACCGGCACCCCGTTCCGCTCCGACACCAACCCGATCCCCTTCGTCGCGTACGAGGAGGGGAACGACGGGATCCGGCGTTCCTCGGCCGACTACACCTACGGCTACGGCAACGCGCTCGCCGACGGCGTCGTCCGCCCCGTGATCTTCCTCAGCTACAGCGGCAACATGCGCTGGCGCACCAAGGCCGGTGACGAGATCGCCGCCCGGCTCGGCGAGCCGATGACCAAGGACGCCATCGGCCAGGCCTGGCGCACCGCGCTCTCGCCCACCGGCGACTGGATCCCCAACGTCCTCAGCGCCGCCGACAAGCGGCTGACCGAGGTCCGCAAGGGCATCCCGGACGCCGGCGGGCTCGTCATCGCCACCGACCAGGAGTCGGCACGCGAATACGCCAAGATCCTCAAGAGGATCTCCGGCGAGAAGGTGACCGTGGTCCTCTCCGACGAGAAGGCCGCGTCGAAGAAGATCGACCAGTTCACCGAGGACGAATCGCGCTGGATGGTCGCGGTCCGCATGGTGTCGGAAGGCGTCGACGTGCCGCGCCTGGCCGTCGGCGTGTACGCGACCACCATCTCGACGCCCCTCTTCTTCGCCCAGGCCGTCGGCCGTTTCGTCCGCTCCCGAAGGCGCGGCGAGACCGCCTCCGTCTTCGTGCCGACGATCCCGATGCTCCTCGACTTCGCCAACGAGATGGAGGTCGAACGGGACCACGTCCTCGACAAGCCCAAGAAGGGCAGCGACGAGGAGAACCCGTTCGCCGAGGAGGACAAGCTCCTCGCCGACGCCGAGAAGCTGGAGGACGAGGAGACCGAGGAGCAGCTGCCCTTCGAGGCGCTGGAGTCCGACGCGGTCTTCGACCGGGTGCTGTACGACGGTGCCGAGTTCGGCATGCAGGCACACCCGGGCAGCGAGGAGGAGCAGGACTACCTCGGCATCCCGGGGCTGCTCGAACCCGACCAGGTGCAGTTGCTGCTCCAGAAGCGGCAGACCCGGCAGATCGCGCACAGCCGGCAGCGGCCGGCCTCGGAGGCGGACCTGCTGGAGAAGCCGGCCGAGGACCGTCCGGTGGTCACGCACAAGCAACTGCTGGGGCTGCGCAAGCAGCTGAACACCATGGTGTCGGCCTACACGCACCAGAGCGGCAAGCCGCACGGGGTCATCCACACCGAGCTGCGCCGGGTGTGCGGCGGGCCGCCGAGCGCGGAGGCCACGGCCGGGCAGATCGAGCAGCGGATCAAGAAGGTCCAGGAGTGGGCCACCCGCATGACGTGAGCCGGTATCGGCGGGCACGCACCGGCCCGGCGCGGGGACAGCTGTCCTCACGCCGGGCCGGCGTCATGCGCGGGCCGCTACCAGACGAACGCCGCGGACTGGACGGACGTCGCCACACACGGCACAGTGGCGGACGTCGGGGACGAGGTCACGATCTGCAGTGACCAGTTGGTGGCGGTCGCGGGAGCGGCAAGCACCACGGAGTTGGTGCTGTTGCCGGTCGCCAGCGTGCCGGAGCTGAGCTTCAGCGGCCCCAGGGTGATCGGGTTGGGGTAGCTCATGCCCGGGTTGGCCTTGGCGGAGAACTGGACCTGACTGGTGACGCCGCCCACGGTCTTGGAGACCTTGAGCGTCGTCGTGATGCTGTTCGGGTCGGCACTCGAACCGGACGGCATCGTGATCGCCGACGACGTGAGCTTGATCGTCTTGGTCGTGCCGTTGTCGGCGGCGGTCAGGGTGGCGAGACCGCTGCCCCACGAGCCGCAGTCGAAGGTGGCCGTCGCGGTGAGCGGAGTCACCGCGGAGGCCGTCGGGGCGGAGAGGGCGAGCAGTCCGGCTGTCGAACACGCCGCCGCCAGGATCAGCGGCAGGCGTCTTCGGCCGGACGCGTGGGTTGAAGAGATCGACATGACGGGTGGAACTCCTTCCGGTTTGAATTTCGCGGATCCGCCGTCTCGCTGCACTCGGTGCATTCGCTGTACGTGCGGATCTGCGTGCCGGGCCCGGCATGTCGGGTGCAGTGAAACGGTGATCTTCGAAGAAGTCAACAGGTATGCGAAAAACGTCTGCCAAAATCCGTTTGGGGCATTTCAGAAAAGGATCAATCGGCTCTCTCTTGACTTCTCTGCACGTGACCTCCTCAATGTGCGCAATCAATGGTCCATGAAAGGGTGTCAGGTGATCCGACGACGAAGACCCGGTGTGACCGGTCTGCTCGCGGCCTGCTTCGTACTGTCACTGGGCTGCGTCGGGGCGACGGCCGCACCGTCCCCGCCCGCCGATGCGGTCGCCGCCGCCGGGACGGTGACCCCGACCGTGCACTGCGTCCTGCCCGCGGGTCAGGGAGAGGCGACCGGGCCGCAGCAGATGACCGTCGACCTGTCGCCGGCCGTCGTCGAACCGGGCGGCAAGGTGCACGCGAAGGTGACACTGGGCCCGTCCCCGGCCACCAGCCAGATCGCCCTGGAGGACGTGCCGACCACCATCAGCCTCGACCTGGCGATGTCCGGCGGGGCCACGGGCACCGTCACGGTGCGGGGCGCCGAGTTCGGCATGAACGTCCCGGTCGGCACGCCCATGGAGTTCCCCCCGTTCGAAGGCGACTTCCTGCTTCCGGCGGACGCCTCGGGCGAGATCTCGCTGGCTCCGATCCGCACGCTGACGCAGACGAAGGTGTTCGGATCGGTCTTCGAGACACCCTGCGACATCGTCGACGGCGGCGGCTCCATCGGCACGGTCACCGCGGAGGGCTCCGCCGCGGAGCCCGCCACCCTGACCGCGCCCACCGACCCGGTACGCCCGAACACCGCCGTGAAGCTGGGCGGATCGGGATGGACCCCCGACGCCTCTCCGGTGCCGTCCCTGTGCGCGGTGGGCGGTGGGGGCTGCGACCCGCTGAAGTTCACCGCCCACGCCCTCAGGATCGACTCCTACGGCACACTCACCGGCACCGCGACCCTCAGTGAGGCCGGAGCCGTACCCGACGGCAGCTACGTGGTGAAGGTCAACGACGGGACGAAGGAGGCCACCGCCCCCCTCACCGTCCAAGCGGTCGCGGCCGGCAACCGGGAGATAGAGCTGTCTTCGGACAGCGGCCCGGTCGGCAGCGTGATCACCGTCAGCGGCCGGAACTACAACCCGGACCGCTGGATCAACGTGATCGGCCTCGACGCCTCGGGCGCGACGCTCGACGACAGCGCGGTCTACGTCAAGAGCGGCACGGACGGCACCTTCGCCGTCGAGTTCACCGTCATCTCCGATGCCGTCGCCGCCGTCCAGGCCGACGAGGGCAACGACCCGGCGACCGTACGCACCGCCCCGTTCACCGTCACCACCGGTGGCGGCGGGGGCGGCAGCACGGCCGAGCAGCAGTTGAGCACCCAGGTCAGGGCGGGAACGCTCTCCATGACCCAGGACGGTGACACCGTCGACTTCGGTACGACGGTCCTGGGCGCGGACAGCGGCGTGCAGAGAGCCCACCTCAACCGGGTGGAGGTGCAGGATGCCCGCGGCGTCAACAGCGGCTGGTCCCTGACCGCCACCCTCACCGGCTTCACGAGCGCCGACGGGGGCACCATCCCGGCCGGTGCGGTGCGGTGGGCGCCGGCCTGCACGGCACAGGACGGGAGCGTGGGGGCGCCGGTCGCCGGATCGCCCACCGCGCTCGGGAGCGAGGCGGCGAGCCTCTGCCGGATGAATCCGGACGGATCACGTCCGTTCACCGGCGGGAAGTTCGACGCCGAGGCGGGGCTCGCCCTCACGGTTCCCGAATTCACCCGGCCCGGAGATTACAGCGCCACCCTGACCCTGACCCTGCTGTGAGTTCGTAAAGGTCATCGAGGCCGCAGGGCCGTCAAGGCCACAGGGGTCATCAGGGAAAAGCACCGAGGACGCCCGTCTGTTCCGTACGGCAATGGAGCAGGCGGGCGTCGTCCATTCCGCATTCGGATCAGTCGCATTCCGTTTCCTTTGGAGGAGCCGCATGTTCGCGCATCGCAGACTCACCGGAAGACAGCGCCGCCCGGCATGGCGCCGCGCCGTAGCCCTCGGCGCCGGAGCCGTGCTCGCGTGGACCGGGGGAACCGTCGCACTCGCCCCCCTCGCCCACGCCGGCACCATCACCCCGACCGTCCACTGCACCCTGCCCGCCGGCCAGGGTGAGGCGACCGGGCCCCAGCAGTTCGGCATCGAGCTGACGCCCGACGTCGTCGACCCGGGTGGCAAGGTCCACGCGAAGGTGACGCTCGGCCCGTCCCCCGCCACCAGCGGACTCAGCCTCAACGACGTGCCCACCACCCCGAGCGTCGACCTCGCCATGTCCGGCGGCGCCACCGGTACGGTCACCGTCACCGGGCCCGAGGTCACCCTCGACGTCCCCTCCGGGAAGCCGATCGAGATCCCGCCGTACGAAGGGGACTTCCTCATCCCCGCCACCGCGAGCGGCCCGATCACCTTCACCCCGCTGCGCAACGTCACCCGCACGAAGGTGCTCGGCTCCACCTACACGACGACCTGTGAGATCACCGCGGGCGGCGGCTCCATCGGCACCGTGACCGCGGAGGGCAGCGCCGGCCAGCCGGCCACCCTCATCGCCCCCACCGCACCGGCCCGGCCGTCCAGCTCCGTCGCCCTGTCGGGCAGCCGCTGGACCGTGGGCGCCACCCCCGTACCGTCGCTGTGCGCGACCGACGGCGGCGGCTGCGACGCCGGGAAGTTCGCGAGCAGCTCCCTCGCGATCAACAGCTCCGGACAGCTGACCGGCAGCGCCGTGCTCGCCGCGGCCGGCGCGGTGCCGGACGGCTCGTACCTCGTGAAGGTCGGCGACGGTACGAAGGAGGCGACCGCACCCCTGACCGTCACGGCCTTCGTCCCCGACGGGCCCCGCGCGATCGCCCTGTCCCGCGGCAGCGGACCGGTGGGCAGCGTCATCACCGTCAGCGGCAGCGACTACTACCAGGACCGGTGGATCAACACCGTCGGCCTCGACGCGACCGGATCGACGCTCGACGACACGGCCGTCTACGTGAAGAGCCGCCCCGACGGCACGTTTGCCGTGGACTTCACCGTGTCGGACCCGGCGATCGCCTCGATCCAGGTCGACGAGGGCAACGATCCGGCCACCGTGCTGACCACTCCGTTCACCGTGACCGAGGCCACCGCGACGCTCTCCGCGGGCGTGGCCAAGGTCAAGCCGGGCGGCGCGATCGGCGTGTCCGGTGACGGCTGGCCCTCGGGCGTCACTCCCGCCGCTGCCCTGTGCGCGGCCGACGGCAGCGGCTGCGCCGCGGCCGGGATCAGCGGCTCCACCCTGCGGATCGCGGCCGACGGCACGCTCAGCGGTACGGTCACCGCCGCCGGATCCACCGCCCGCGGCGTCTACGCGCTCCGGGTCACCGCCGGCAGCGCGCAGGCCCTCACCCAGCTGACCGTCGCCCCGACCTTCGTCGTCCTCACCCCGGCCGCCGGACCGAAGGGCACCGCGGTCACCGTTCTCGGCCAGGGCTTCGCGAAGGTGGCGACCGTGTCGATCGTCGGGCTGCGGGCCAACGGCTCGCAGACCTCCGACCCGGTGCGCACCAAGGTGGTCGGCCTCGACGGGGCGTTCTCGCAGACCTTCACCGTCAACGCGGCCGACACCGTCGCCCTCCGGGTCCGCGAGGTCCTCGTCAACCCGCGCACCGAGACGGCCGCCTTCACCGTCCAGGACGGCACCGTCCCCGCCGGGGCCTCCTTCGCGCTCTCGCCGCCCGAAGGACCGCCCGGCACGGTCGTCCAGGTGACCGGCCGGGGCTTCGCCCCCGTCGCCACGGTCTCCGTCACCGGACGCACCGCTGACGGCAAGCAGACCGCCGACTCCTACGTCACCCGGGTCATCGGACTCGACGGCACCTTCGCGCTCAACTTCACCGTCCGGGACCCGGCGACGAAGGCGATCAGGGCCTGCGAGGTACTCGTGAACGGAAAAACCGTCCAGCAATTGTTCACAGTGAGTTAACGCCGGTTCACATCCGGTGTACGGAGCGTCGCGAGGGAGTCGGCCGACATGGACGCGCGTAGATGCGCGCCGGTCGGCCGACGTCCCGCTGACCGGCACTTATGCTCTTCCGGCACAACCGTGGTTTCGTGAGCGCCCGGATTCTGGACGAGGTCTTCCGCTGAGCGGACTGGCTCGCTACTGTCCCAAAAATGTGAACGCCCCGTGGCAACGCCGCCGCGGAGCGCAGCCGGTGCCTGGCCAGGCCGGCGGCCTCTCCGTGCGTCGCCGCTGGGACCGGTGACGCACAATCCGTGGGAACAGCCGCCGCCGCTCACCAAAGAGGGAGAGGGCGTCGTGACCGCGGAGACCTCCCAGACGCTCGACCGAGGACTGCGTGTCCTCAAGCTGCTCGCCGACACCGACCACGGCCTGACGGTCACCGAGTTGTCCAACAAACTCGGCGTCAACCGCACAGTGGTCTACCGTCTGCTCGCCACGCTGGAACAACACACCCTGATCCGACGAGACCTGGGCGGCCGGGCGAGAGTCGGCCTGGGCGTTCTGCGTCTGGGCCGACAGGTGCATCCGCTCGTACGGGAGGCCGCGCTGCCCGCGCTGCGTTCCCTGGCCGAGGACATCGGGGCCACGGCCCACCTCACGCTGGTCGACGGCTCGGACGCGCTTGCCGTCGCGGTCGTCGAACCGACCTGGACGGACTACCACGTGGCCTACCGGGCCGGCTTCCGTCACCCCCTCGACCGGGGCGCCGCGGGCCGGGCGATCCTCGCCGCACGGCTGAAGCCGGTGGCCGAGACGGCCTTCACCCTCACCCACGGAGAGCTCGAAGCGGGGGCCAGCGGAGCCGCGGCCGCGCTGATGGGAGTGACGGGCGTCGAGGGCAGCGTCGGCGTGGTGATGCTCGCGGACGCCGTCCCGGAGCGAGTGGGGCCCCGGGTGGTCGACGCGGCGCGCGAGGTCGCGGACGCGCTTCGGTAGCGGGGCCCTTGGGTGGGCGGCCGTGGGGGTCCTTGGTGCGGGGTTCCGTGGTGCGGGGTTCCGTCCTCAAGCGCCGGACGGGCTGTTTGTGCGGGTCCCCCGCGGGGTTCGCCGCTACCCGGTGGTGGGGTCCGGGGCCCCTCCGGGGCGTCTCCTCAAACGACGAACGTTCCGCCGGTACGCAGAGCGGTCCGGGTATCTGTTCGTCGTCCTGCGGGGACTCCCCTGCACGGCCCCGGACCGGCCGTCCTGCGTCTGCGGCAGTCGCTGGGCCGGTGTGCAGACGCGACTGATGCCGGGTGGGGACGTGCAGGGGAGTCCCCGCAGGAAATGGCGTACGACCCGGGTACATCGCGATCCCGGGTGCACACGCCATTTCTGAGGAGACGCCCCGGAGGGGCACCACCCCCACCCACCGGGCAGCGGCGAACCCCGCGCCCCACGGGAACACCCGCACCAAAGCCCGTCCGGCGATTGAGGACGGAACCCCGGCAGTGGTGGGGCCGAGACCCGCAGCGCGCGCGGGCCGTTAGATTGGGCGGGTGTTCACACGTCGCTCGCGCCCCCGCACCCTCGCCCTGTGCGCCCTCCCGGTCCTCGCCCTCTTCGGCGTCGCCGCCTTCGCACCGCTGCCGTTCACGCTGGCGCAGCCGGGGACGACGACGAATGTGCTCGGTGACGACCACGGCACTCCCGTGATCAGCATCGAGGGCACTCCGACCCGGCCCACCGATGGCCAGCTGCGGATGACGACGATCGTGGCGACCGGACCCGACGCCGATGTCGGGTTCGGCGACGTGATCGACAGCTGGTTCCGTACGGACCGGGCGGTCATGCCGCGCGACTCCGTCTACCCGTCCGGCGGCTCCGAGAAGGAGATCGAGAAGCACAACCTCGACGACATGGTGAAGTCGCAGGACTCGGCGGTCGACGCCGCTCTGAACTACCTCGGCAAGAAGCCCGGCTCGGTCGACGTGACCCTCCACCTCGCCGACGTGGGCGGCCCCAGCGCCGGCCTGTTCTTCGCGCTCGGCATCGTCGACAAGCTCGACGGCGACGGCTCGGGCGGCGATCTCACCGGCGGCCGCACCGTCGCCGGTACGGGCACCATCCAGGCGGACGGCGAGGTCGGCGCGGTCGGAGGTGTCTCGCTCAAGACGCAGGCGGCCCGGCGCGACGGGGCCACCGTCTTCCTCGTGCCGAAGGCGGAGTGCAAGGAGGCGAAGTCCGAACTGCCGAAGGGGCTTCAGCTGATTCCGGTCACGACTCTGAAGGGTGCGGTGTCCTCGCTGAGGGCACTGGATCACGGGGGGAAGGTCCCGAGCTGCTGACCGCGGGCGGTCCGCAGGGCCGCCGGGACCGCTACGGCTACGCGGTGCGGGGTGTGCGCGGCGACAGGGCGGTCCGGTCCGGCAGGACGCGCAGGCCCAGTTCGACCATGGTCCAGCCGAGCCGTGTGCGCAGGTCCTTGCGCGGGGCGACGGGGCGCTGTGCAAGGCGGAAGGCGTCCGCCCGGTCGCGGAGTTCGGCGGAGCGGATGCGGTGGAGCTGAAGGTGCGTCTCGGGATGCATGGCGGGTGGTCCCTTCAGTCGGTGGGGCGCGGAAAGACGTGCAGTTGGGTGCGGACGACGGCGGATCCCTCGGTGTCCTCGGGGACACGTCCGCGGTAGCTGTTGACCAGTTCGTGGACCTTGTCGGCGAGTTCCCTGGAGAGTTCGGGGGTGAGCCGCACCTTGAAGTCGCTGAGGTCGGAGCCCTCGTACCACTCCCGGGGCCACTCGTGCATCGTGCCGAGCCAGGTGTTCAGCTCCTGTGCGTGCATCGTCGCGACCTCGTGGAGTACGACGCCCATGGCGCCGCGCACCTCGGGATCGGGGTCGTACAGGAACTCCGGGTCGAAGGAGGCGCCGGCGTGCACGGCCCGCCACCAGCGCTCGCGTCCCTTGCCGAGCGTCGGGTCGTCCTCGACGAAGCCGTACGAGGCCAGCTGCCGCAGGTGGTAACTGGTGGCGCCGCTGGACTCGCCCAGCCGCTCGGCGAGGCCCGAGGCGGTCGCGGGTCCGAACTCGCGCAGCGAGCTGAGCAGCCGCAGACGCAGCGGGTGGGCGAGGCCCCGCAGGGAGCGGGCGTCGATGCTGAGGACCTTCGGGTCCGGCGCGGTGGCGGTGTTGTCGTCGCCGTCTGTCGTTGGCATGCCTCCACCGTAGAGTTACAAAGACAGCTTTGCAACATGTCTTTGCAACATCTTCTTTGGAAGTCTCCCCCGGGGCGCCCTCCCCGGAACCGGCAGCCCCGTCACCCCTCCTCGATGAACCCCTCCTCGATCAGCCACTCCTTCGCCACCTCGTGCGGGTCCTCCCCGTCGACGTCCACCTTGGCGTTCAGCACCTGTGCGACCTCCGTGGTCAGCCGTGCGCTGAGCGGGTCCAACAGGTCGGCGATCACCGGGTACTTGTCGAAGGTCGCGGTGTGGATGACGGGCGCCGCGTTGTAGTTGGGGAAGAAGTGCTTGTTGTCCACCAGCACGTCCAGGTCCATCGCCTTGATGCGGCCGTCCGTGGTGAACACCTCGCCCAGCAGGCAGGAGTCGGACTTGGACACCTGGGTGTAGACGATGCCCGCGTCCATCTTCTTGATGTTGGCGGCCGGGATCGACATCCCGTACGCCTTCTCCATCCCGGGCAGTCCGTCGTTGCGCGAGGCGAACTCGTTCTCCACGCAGATCGTCACCGCCGAGGGGTTCTTCTTCGACAGTGCGGCGACGTCGGAGAGCGTCTTCAGGTGGTACTTCGCATTGTTCTTCTTGCTGATGGCGAGCGCGTAGGTGTTGTTCAGGGTGGACTGCGGCAGCCACGTCACCCCGTTCTTCCGGTCCGCGTCGCGCACCGCCTCCCACTGCTCCAGCGGGTCGGTGATGGGTTTGGCGTGGCCCAGATACGTGATCCAGCCGGTGCCCGTGTACTCGTACATCGCGTCGGCGTCGCCCTGCGCGATCGCCTCGCGGGCGCTGATGGAGCCGGGCAGGTTCGTCCGGTCCAGGACCTCGGCCCCCGCGGCCTTGAAGATCAGGCCGATCATCTGGCCCAGGATGATGTTCTCGCTGAAGTTCTTCGAGGTGACGGTCAGTGAGGCGCCGTCCAGCGGCTGACCCTGCACGGACGGCCCCGGCACCACGTCGTCCACCATCGGTGAGCCGCTCTTCAGCCCGCACCCCGCCAGCGCGAGGGCCAGGGCGGCCGCACCCGCCAGGACCGTACGCACGCGTCGCTTCCTCATTGCCCCGCCTCCAGTCCGCGCGGCGTCAGCGCCACCTCGACCAGCGAGGCCAGCCAGTCCACCAGCAGCGCCAGCACCACCGTCAGCACGGAACCGAGCACCAGCACCGGCATGCGCTGCGTCTGGATGCCGGACGTGATCAGGTCACCGAGCCCGCCGCCCCCGCCGAACGTGGCCAGGGTCGCCGTGCCCACGTTGAGCACCAGCGCGGTCCGCACACCGGCCAGGATCAGCGGCACGGCCAGCGGGAGTTCGACCCTCCTGAGCGTCCCCATCGCCGACATCCCGATGCCGCGCGAGGCCTCCACCAGCGTCGGTTCGATCGCCTTCAGGCCGGCCACCGTGTTGGAGAGCACCGGCAGCACCGCGTAGATCACCATGCCGGTGATCGCCGTCGACGGGCCGATGCCCAGCCAGATCACCAGCAGTGCCAGCAGACCGATCGCCGGGGTCGCCTGCCCGATGTTGGCGATTGCGGTGACCACCGGAGCGGCCTTGCTCAGACCCCGCCGGGTCAGTGCGATGCCCAGCGGAATGGCGATGATCAGCACCCAGAACGTCGAGATGGCCGTCAGCCGGACGTGCTGCCACCACCGCAGCTGGACCGTGTCGCCTGCCAGGGAGTTCTCCGCGATCGAGTCGAGGTCGACGTTGGTGATCCATACGTACGTGATGACCAGCACCACCGCGAGCGCGGCGGGGACGAGCACGAGCTTGCGCCAGGTGAGGCGGCGCGGGGGTCCGGCCGGTGGCGGGGCAGGCTCCTCCTCGTCGTCGTGGAAGGCGAGCCCCTTGACGTCGTGCTCGCCCGGCGGGCGGTCCCGGTCGGACGCGGGGGCGTTCCCGGGGGAGCGGGGGCCGGACGGGGAGTCGTTGCTCATGCGCCCGCGCCCCCCTCCAGCTCCTGGACGGTCTGGTGGGTGCGCAGCTCCTCCAGGTCGTGCTGGTGCTCGATGGCGGTGAGCCGGTCGGCCTCCAGGAGCTCGTGCACGGAGTTCATCAGGGTCTGCATGTCCACGACGCCGATGAACTCCCCGCGCCGCCCGGTCACCGCGACCCGCCCGCCGCTGTCGATCAGCACCGCCTCCAGTGCGTCGTGCAGCGTCGCGTCCCTGGTCACCGTGTCGTGCACGAGCTGCCCGGCCCGCGCCAGCGAACCGCGGGCCCGCATCAGGTCGCCGCGCCGCAGCCACTTGTACGGGCGGTTCCTGCGGTCCAGCATCAGCAGTTCGTTGTGCGGCCCGCTGCGCAGCTTGTTGAAGATCGACTGGAGCGGGTCGTCGACCGTCACCGTCGGGAACTCGGCGATCTCCACCTCCCGTACGCGGGTGAGGTTGAGCCGCTTCAGTGCCGCGCCGGCCCCGACGAAACCGGAGACGAAGTCGTCCGTCGGATTGGTGAGGATGGCCTCAGGGGTGTCGAACTGCGCGATGTGCGAGTGCTCGCGCAGCACCGCGATCCGGTCGCCCAGCTTGATCGCCTCGTCGAAGTCGTGCGTGACGAAGACGATCGTCTTGTGGAGCTCGTGCTGGAGCCGGATCAGTTCGTCCTGGAGGTGGTCGCGGGTGATCGGGTCGACCGCGCCGAACGGTTCGTCCATCAGCAGCACCGGCGGATCCGCGGCCAGCGCCCGGGCCACGCCCACGCGTTGCTGCTGCCCCCCGGAGAGCCCGCGCGGATAGCGGTCGTGGAACTCGCGCGGGTCCAGACCGACCAGATCGAGCATCTCCTCGACCCGGTCCTTCACCTTCGACTTCGACCAGCCCACCATCTTCGGTACGAGGGCGATGTTCTCGGCGACCGTCATGTGCGGGAAGAGCCCGGACGACTGGATCGCGTAACCGATCTTGCGGCGCAGCTTCACCGGGTCGATGTCGGTGACGTCCTCGTCGCCGATCCTGATCCGCCCGGAGGACGGCTCGATCAGCCGGTTGATCATCTTGAGGGTGGTCGACTTCCCGCAGCCGGACGGGCCCACGAAGATGACCGTCTCGCCGGCCTTGATGTCCATCGACACGTTGTCCACGGCCGGGCTCGGGTTCCCCGGATAGTGCTTGGTCAGGTCCTCCAGCTGGATGGTGGCGCCGGAGGTGGCGGCGGCGGCCGGTTCGGGTTGGGCCTCTGCCACGGTCTCAGACACGGATCCCCCTCGGGATGGTGAGCCGCCCCAGCAGGACGTAGGCGGCGTCGAAGAGCAGAGCGAGGACGACGATGCCGAGCGTGCCCGCGAGCACCGAATTGATCGCGTTGGCACTGCCCAGCGAGGCGATGCCGCGGAAGATCTCGTTGCCGAGACCGGGCCCGGAGGCGTACGCGGCGATGGCGGCGATCCCCATCAGCATCTGGGTGGAGACCCGGATACCGGTGAGGATCGGCGGCCAGGCGAGCGGCAGTTCCACCTTGGCGAGCCGGGCGATCCGCGACATCCCGATGCCCTTCGCCGCGTCCACGAGCGCCGGGTCGACGCCGCGCAGCCCGACGATGGAGTTACGGACGATGGGCAGCAGCCCGTACAGCGTCAGGGTGATCACCGTCGGCGCCACCCCGAGCCCCACCAGCGGGATCAGCAGGCCGATCGCGGCGAGCGACGGAATGGTCAGGACGGTCGCCGTCGAGGTGATCGCCACCGAGGACCCCCAGCCGCTGCGGTAGCTGACCACCCCGATCAGGACGCCGAGCACGGTGGCGATGACCATGCACTGAAAGACGGCGCTGACATGCTGGAACGCGTCGGTGAGCAACTGCTGGTGACGATTTCCCAGGTACTCCCAGAAGCTCACACGCCACTCCTCGGCTCAGTCGGTGTCCTGCGCCGCCTGTTCGACGAGCGGGATGATGCGCAGGGGTACGGGGTTCTCCATGACGATGGCCGTGGAGGCCCGGACAATGCCATCAAATCCGACAACCCGGTCGATCACCCGCTGGAGATCGGCGTTGGAACGGGCCACCAGCCGGCACAGCATGTCGCCGTGCCCGGTGGTGGTGTGCAGCTCCAGCACCTCCGGTACGCCGCCCAAGTGGGCTCGCACGTCGGCGCCTTGGCCCTGCTTGATCTCCAGCGTCGCGAAGGCGGTGACGGGATAGCCGAGGGCGGCCGGGTCGACGTCCGGACCGAAGCCGCGGATGACGCCATTCGACTGAAGACGGTCCAGGCGCGCCTGCACGGTCCCGCGCGCCACGCCGAGCCGGCGCGAGGCCTCCAGGACGCCGATCCGGGGTTCACGCGCCAGCAGCACGATGAGCCGCCCGTCCAGGTGATCGATCGCCACGGCCGGCCTCCGGAAGGTCACTGTGATGGTCATCATGTACAGATAGCCCGCCCATCATGGCGAGATGCTGGGCAGATTGCCCAGTGAATTCACGAACTGTTGCGCACCTTGCGAAGCGGCGGGAACCTTCGGACATGACTGAGACGATGCACAGCACCCCCGGGACAGCGCGGCAGGCCGATCCCTTCCCGGTCAAGGGAATGGACGCGGTCGTCTTCGCCGTCGGCAACGCCAAGCAGGCCGCGCACTACTACTCGACGGCCTTCGGCATGAAGCTGGTCGCCTACTCCGGACCGGAGAACGGCAGCCGCGAGACCGCCAGTTACGTCCTCACCAACGGCTCCGCCCGCTTCGTCCTCACCTCCGTCATCAAGGCGTCCACGGACCACGGCCGCTTCCTCGCCGACCACGTGGCCGAGCACGGCGACGGCGTCGTCGACCTGGCCATCGAGGTCCCCGACGCCCGGGCCGCGTACGCCTACGCCGTCGAGCACGGCGCCCTCGGCCTCGCCGAGCCGCACGAGGTGAAGGACGAGCACGGCACCGTCGTCCTGGCCGCCATCGCCACGTACGGCAAGACCCGCCACACCCTCGTCGACCGCAGCGGCTACGACGGCCCCTACCTCCCCGGCTTCGCCTCCGCCGCCCCGATCGTCGAGCCGCCGGCCAAGCGCACCTTCCAGGCCGTCGACCACTGCGTCGGCAACGTCGAGCTCGGCCGGATGAACGAGTGGGTCGGCTTCTACAACAAGGTCATGGGCTTCACCAACATGAAGGAGTTCGTGGGCGACGACATCGCCACCGAGTACTCCGCGCTCATGTCCAAGGTCGTCGCCGACGGCACGCTCAAGGTCAAGTTCCCGATCAACGAGCCGGCCGTCGCGAAGAAGAAGTCCCAGATCGACGAGTACCTGGAGTTCTACGGCGGCGCCGGCGTCCAGCACATCGCGCTCGCCACCAACGACATCGTCGCCTCCGTGCGGGCGATGCGCGCGGCCGGCGTGCAGTTCCTCGACACCCCGGACTCGTACTACGACACCCTCGGCGAGTGGGCGGGCGAGACCCGGGTGCCCGTCGAGACCCTGCGCGAGCTGAAGATCCTCGTCGACCGCGACGAGGACGGCTACCTGCTGCAGATCTTCACCAAGCCGGTCCAGGACCGGCCGACGGTCTTCTTCGAGATGATCGAGCGCCACGGCTCGATGGGCTTCGGCAAGGGCAACTTCAAGGCCCTGTTCGAGGCGATCGAGCGCGAGCAGGAGAAGCGCGGCAACCTCTGATCCACGGCAGCCTCCGGCCGACAGCGGGGGAGCACCACGACGGGCGGGCCGGACATCCGGCCCGCCCGTCGTGCCGGTGCGCCACGGGGTGTCAGCGCCCCGCCGGTGACCGCGCGGCCGACGGCTTCGCCGCGATGCGCTTCGCGCCGCCCCCTGCCGCGGCCGCCTTCGGCGCGCCCGGCTTCGCCTGGTGCCCCGGCGGCCCTCCCGCCGGGGCCGGGGCCTCACCGGGAGCAGGCGCCTCCCCGGCGGGAGCCTCGGGCTCCACCGGGCGGGGCTCCGGCTCGGCAGCCGGCGCGGGCTCCTGAGCCGGAGCCGGCGGGGCGGCCGGCTGCATGTCCTGCGGACCACCGGACAGGGGAAGCCCCAGCGTGTCCAGCGCCTCCTGGGCCCGGGGCGCGTCCAGCGGCGAGAACTGCGGGTTGGTGCGCAGGGCCTCCTCCAGATGGCGGCGGGCCGGGCCGAAGTCCTTCAACGCCCGCTGGACCATGCCCAGGTGAAACGCGTACGACGCGTTCTGACCGCCCGAGTCGACCGCCCGCTCCGCGTACTCCAGTGCCGAGTCCGGATCGCCGGAGCGGTGCAGCGCCCAGCCCAGCGCATCGGCCACCGCCGCGCTGTGGTGGCCGCGGCCCCACGCCGCCCGCAGCAGCTCCACCGCGGCGGACGCGTCGCCGTGGGCGGCCTCGAACCGGCCCAGGAGCAGGGAGTCGTCCACACCCCGTGCCTTGGTCCGGGCCAGCGCCCTGCGCAGCTGCGTGTACTGGTTCACCGAATCGCCGTCCAGGCCGAGCGACTCGTACAGCTCGCCCAGCTCCAGCATGTACGCCGGGCGCGGCGACTTCGTCAGCGCCGCCTGGTAGTCGCGCTGGGCCTCGTCGGTGCGCCCGAGGGCCGCCAGCGCGCGCGCCCGGCCGGCGAGGGACGGGTGATGGGCGGGATCGGTGCGCAGAGCGGCCCCGTACTGCGCCACCGCCTCCTCCGGCTCACCCCGCTCCCAGGCCAGCTCGCCCAGCCGGGACAGGCAGGCCGCCTTCTCCGCGGGCGTCTTCGCCCGGTTGGCGGCGTCCTGCGCGGTGGCCAGCGCGTCCTCCCGCCAGCCCCGGTCCCGGTACATCTGTGCCGTCAGCCCCAGCGCCGGGACACCGGACCGCAGCGCGGCGTACTTCTCCACGGCCTTCGTCGCCGACGTGTAGTCACCGAGGCCGTTGTACGCGTCGACCAGCTCCGGGTACACGGTCCACTGCTTGGGCTGCCGGGACCGGACCGTCTCGCCCCACTTCTTCGCCGTCACGTAGTCGTGCCGGGCGTTGGCGAGCGAGGCGAGACCCACCCAGGCCGCCTCGTTCCCCTGCTCTCCCGGCTGCGCGTCCAGGGACCGCTTCAGCGCCTGCTCGGCCCGGGCGTAGTACGCCGCGTCCGACGCCCGCTGCCCCCACTCCACGTATGCCGACCCGAGCACCGCCCACGACCGCGCGTCCGACGGATGCGTCCCCACCCACTTCTGCCGGTCCCCGATGAGCGCCGTCAGATCGGAGAGCGACGCGGGGGAGCCCGCGGCCGTCGCGCTCATCGCCCGCGAGACCGGACCCGGCAGCGGTGGCGCCGCGTCCTGGTCGTCGTCGGGCACCGCGACCACCGCACCCGTCACCAGCACAGCCCCCGCCACCACACCGAACGCCGCCCTGCGCAGGGTCGTGCGCAGCGAGGCGGGCGGGGGCTCGGCCAGGGACGCGGGGTCGGGCGGCGACTCGTAGGGCGCGGTGCGGGGAGTCTCGAGGTCGTGGTCCGGCCCGTGGGCCGTCGGGGTCTGCTCTGGCGTGACGTCCATGCCGATCACTCTGCGTCAGTACGAAGAACACACCGCGCCTTGCGAACGCTGCCGCAGACGGGTTCACACCAATGGGCCCGGGTGCCAGTCTTGGATCATGGACGATCTCCTCGAACTACTGCGTGCGGGTCTGCCGGCCGAGGCACTGGTCACCGATCCGGACATCACCGCCACCTACGCCAACGACATGGCCAGCTTCTGCGACGCGGGCACACCCGCCGTCGTCACGCTCCCCCGCACCGTCGAGCAGGTCCAGCACATCATGCGCACCGCCACCGCGCTGCGCGTCCCGGTCGTCCCCCAGGGCGCCCGCACGGGCCTGTCCGGGGCGGCCAACGCCTCGGACGGCTGCATCGTGCTCTCCCTGGTGAAGATGGACCGGATCCTGGAGATCAGCCCCGTCGACCGCATCGCCGTCGTCGAACCGGGCGTCATCAACGCCGTCCTCTCCCGGGCGGTCAACGAACACGGGCTGTACTACCCGCCGGACCCCTCCAGCTGGGAGACGTGCACCATCGGCGGCAACATCGGCACCGCGTCCGGCGGCCTGTGCTGCGTGAAGTACGGGGTCACCGCCGAATACGTCCTGGGCCTCGACATCGTCCTCGCGGACGGACGCCTGCTCACCACCGGCCGCCGCACCGCCAAGGGCGTCGCCGGATACGACCTCACCCGGCTCTTCGTCGGCTCCGAGGGCAGCCTCGGCATCGTCGTCAAGGCCGTGCTCGCGCTCAAGCCGCAGCCACCGCGGCAGCTCGTCCTGGCCGCCGAGTTCCCCAGCGCGGCGAGCGCGTGCGACGCCGTCTGCCGCATCATGGAGCGCGGTCACACACCGTCACTCCTCGAACTGATGGACCGTACAACAGTCCGTGCCGTCAACAGGATGGCGAACATGGGCCTCCCCGACACCACCGAGGCACTCCTGCTCGCCGCCTTCGACACCCCGGACCCCTCCGCCGACCTCGCCGCCGTCGCCGGACTCTGCACCGCGGCCGGAGCCACCGAAGTCGTCCCCGCCGACGACGCGGCCGAGTCCGAAATGCTGCTCCAGGCCCGGCGGATGTCGCTCACCGCGCTGGAGACCGTCAAGTCGGCGACCATGATCGACGACGTCTGCGTACCGCGCTCGCAGCTCGGCGCCATGCTCGAAGGCACGGCGGCCGTCGCCGAGAAGTACGACCTCACCATCGGCGTCTGCGCGCACGCGGGCGACGGCAACACCCACCCCGTCGTCTGTTTCGACCACACCGACGCCGACGAGTCCCGGCGGGCCCGCGAGTCCTTCGACGAGATCATGGCGCTCGGCCTCGAACTCGGCGGCACCATCACCGGCGAACACGGCGTGGGCGTGCTCAAGAAGGAGTGGCTCGCCCGGGAACTCGGCGACGTGAGCGTGGAACTGCACCGGGGCATCAAGCAGGCCTTCGACCCGCTCGGTCTCCTCAACCCGGGCAAGGTCTTCTGACGCACCTGCCCCAGATCCCCTCCCGGCTCTCAACTCTCCCCGTCCTGCGACTCGTCCGACGGCCACGGGTCGCTCATCCACAGGTCGTCGGCCGGCAGCGGCGCGAGCAGCTCGGCCAGCGCATCGTCGATGCCGAGCCGCTCGGACTCCGTACCCGGCGGAACGATGCCCAGCGTCCGCTCCACCCAGGTGGCCACCGCGGCCGACGGCACCTCCAGCAGGGCGTTGCCGTCGGGCGAGGTCAGCGCCACGCAGATGACGCTGCGCCCGTCGACCTTCGTCGGCCAGATCCGCACGTCCCCGTGCCCGCAGGGCCGGAACACCCCTTCGACCAGCAGATCCCGGGCGAACGTCCAGTGAACGGGGGCGTCCGAGCCGATGTGGAAGGTGATGTGCACGGCGTAGGGATCCTCGGTGCGATACGTCAGCCGGGCGGGCACGGGGATGCTGCGCTCGGGCGACAGGACCAGCTTGAGTTCGAGCTCTCGTTCCACGACGGTGTTCATGAGGTGCGTCCTTTCGATGCCTGTGGGCCGGTCGCACGACCGCCCGCACAGGGAGAGAGCACCCTCCCCGTCATCCATTACGCGACTTCGGGAAAAATATTTCGGGGGGACCGGAAAGTGGCCCAAACGCCAGGACCGGCCCGGTGGCGGGCGGGCGTCTGATAGATGTGGACCCTTGTATTGGGACCGACCCGCAATTGGGGGGTGGGCGACGCCGCCCCCAGCCGCCGGCCGGTCCAAGGCCTCGAAGAGATACGGGACCACGGTGATGAGCGCCCCAACCCCGGCACCCGGTGACGACAGCCCCCGCGAGGGGTACTACCCCGACCCGTCCATTCCCGGATACGTCCGGTACTGGAACGGCGCCTCGTGGGTGCCCGGCACCAGCCGGCCCGCCCCGCAGCAGGGTGAGCCCCTGCCCACCGCACCCTCCGAGGAGGAGGCCGGACCGCACGCCGCCACGCCCGGACCCGCCGCGGTGGAGGAGACCGGACCGGTCTTCTTCGACGAGGAGCCGTACGAGGGGAACCGCCCCGAACCCGCCACCGCCTGGCAGGCCGACGCCTCCCGGCAGACCGGCTTCGGCGGCGAGCGCGACCGGCGGGTCTCCTGGGGCGGCGCGCCCGGACCCCAGGGCGGACCCGCCGAGGCCGGTCCCCGGACACCCCCGGGCGGCACCCCGGACACCGGCGCCCCCGTACCCGCGGACCGGGCGCCCGCCGACCCGCGTCTCCCCGTCCCCGCGGACCCCACCCGCGGTGCGCTGCCGGGCATGCGCGACGGCGGCGGCCCGGCCCCCGAGAACACCGTCGCCATCCGGGCCGGCCGTCCGGGCCGCCCCGCCGGCCCCGGTGGCGGAACCGGCGGCACGCCGCGCCCTCCCGCAGACGGCACCGTCACGATGCGCGCCGTGGGACCGGGCGGCAGGACGCCGGGTCCGCGCGACGCGCAGCAGCCGCCCGAGGACGGCACGCTGACGATCCGTGCGATCACCCCGGGCACCGCGCCGCCCGCCGCCCCGCAGCCAGCCGCCCGGCAACCCGCCGCACAGCAGCCCTCCAGGCCCGCTCCGCAGGTCTCTGCGCCCGCCCCCGCCCCGGCCGGGCAGTCCGCGCCCGTCCCGGCCCCCGCGGCGCTCAACAGCCCGCTCACGCCCGGCCCCGGCGGCGGCTCCGCCTCCTGGGCGCAGCAGGCCCATCAGCTGGCCCGGCCCGAACAGAACGCCGGGCCGCAGGCGCCCGCACAGCAGCAACGGCCCGCGTTCCCGCAGCAGTCCCAGCAGGCGCCGCACCCCGACCAGCCCGTCGTGCCCTGGAAGCCCCCGGTCGACGACCACTTCCAGCAGCTCGCCGCGGCCCGGACGGCGGCCCGCCCGGCGGCGCTCGGCAAGCGGCTGGCCGCCCGGCTCATCGACACGGTCGTGCTCGGCGCGCTCGTCGGCGCCGTCGCCGTGCCGCTCGCGTCCCGGGCGGCGGACCACGTCAACGAGAAGATCGACGCGGCCAAGCTGTCCGGCGAGACGGTCACCGTCTGGCTGCTGGACTCCACCACGGCCTCCCTGGGCGGTGCGGTTCTCGGCGTCTTCCTGGTGCTGGGCATCCTCTTGGAGGCGCTGCCGACCGCGAAGTGGGGCCGTACGCTCGGCAAGAAGCTCTGCGGACTCGACGTACGGGACATCGAGTCCCACGACGCGCCCGGCTTCGGTGCCGCCCTGCGCCGCTGGCTGGTCTACGGGGTGCTGGGCCTGCTGGTCATCGGCGTGGTCAATGTGCTCTGGTGCCTGATCGACCGGCCGTGGCGCCAGTGCTGGCACGACAAGGCGGCCCGCACCTTCGTCGCGGGCTGAGAAGAGGCCGGGGGAGCGACCCGCACGGCTGACGGCCCTTCGGGTGAGGGCCGTCGGACGGATTCCGTTCCCCCGAACGCACCTGAGCCGTTGCGGGCGCCCGTGGGGCGGGGTGCACTGCCCGCATGAGCAACGATCAGCCGACGTCCGGTCAGCCGCCCGAGGACGACCCGTTCTCCAAGAAGCCGGACGGGTCCCAGCCGCCGCCGTCGTCGGGCTCGCCCTACGGCAGCGCGCCGCCGCCCCCGCCGCCGTACGACCCCGGTCCGTACGGCGGCGGTCAGTTCGGCGGTACGGATCCGCTGGCGGGCATGCCACCGCTCGCCGAGCCCGGCAAGCGGATCCTGGCCCGGCTGATCGACTTCCTGATCATCTCGATCCCGCTGTACCTGATCTCGCTGCCCTGGGGCGGCGCGGTCGAGGTGTCGGACAACAACAACGACGACAACGTCAGTGACGTCTTCGCCCAGACCTACAGCGGGCATCAGCTGCTCTGGTCGCTGATCGCCCTGGCGGTCTACGTCGCGTACGACACGTACTTCACGCACAAGGACGGCCGCACTCTGGGCAAGCGGCTGCTGAAACTGCGCGTCGCGATGCTGAACGACGGCCGGGTGCCGGACACCGGCAGTGCGTTCCTGCGGGCCGTGGTGCTGTGGTTGCCGGCGCTGCTGTGCTGCCCGTGCCTGTGGTGGCTGATCAACATCGTGCTGATGTTCACGGACAAGCCCTATAAGCAGGGGCTCCAGGACAAGGCGGCCAAGACGGTGGTGGTGGTCACCAACTGACGGCAGGCCGGGAGGGCGTCGGCACCCTCCCGGCGGTGGCGGTCAGCGGCGCAGCGAGTGCTCGCCCACCCGCTCCGATGCGGCGCGTGCCGCCGGGATCCTGCTCTGTACGGGGTCGAGGGTGCGGCCCTCGGGTTCGGCAGCGGCGGGGACGGCGTCGCGGTGTACGGACACCGCGGCCCTTGTCCTCGCCGCTTTCGCTGTCTTCCTGCGCGCCGGCAGGGGAACGGTGACGGCCACCAGCAGACCGAGCGCGAGCGCGGCCGTACCGATGACGGCGATGCCGATGCCCGATTCGGTCCGGGACAGCAGCAGCATGGCGAGGGTCGAGAAGACGACGGTCACCGAACCGTAGGAGAGCTGTGCAGCAGTGGGACGCGGCATGGCGGTATCCGTCCTCGGGACGTCGGATGGGCAGTCTCTCGACACGGTCTCGCTGTCAAGTGACTCTACGACGGTGAATGCCCGAGCGGAACGGGTAGTAAGCGTCACCTAACCCACGGTACCGTTGCACGGGGGGCGCACGGAGTCATCTCGCGCGCCGCTGGGGGGCTTTGGCGCGCCGGTCGAGCACGGGATGGTCGTCCGGATAGCGGAAACGCGCTCCTGCATAGTGCACTTGGTCTGTTCAAGTCAAGGTCTGTCTTTTCTTCCGTAACTCCGGTCGAATGTCGTCACTTGTGACGCGTTACCGCGCGCGGCCCCTTTACACCTCAAAGGCCGTAGCCGCGGGCGCCGGGGAGGACTGCATCACGTGATCATTAAAAGACGGGCGCTTCGCACCGGGGCGGTTGTCGTGGCCATGGCTGCGACCGCCGCCACCGCATCCGCCTTCGCCACCGCTCAGGCAGATGACCAGACGTCAGGAACCGCTGCCACCACGATCGACCGCCGGGACCCGGGGTCGGCCAAGGGCGACGCGCACGACCTGGAAGGCCCGTTCAGCAAGCAGCAGGACGCCCAGCGTCAGGCCGCCCTGGAACAGGTCATATCCGGCGAGAAGAAGGTGTCGACGCGCGACGGCTCCAAGGTCGTCAAGCTCGACGACAAGAAGTACGTCGAACTCGGCCGCGAGAAGACCGACAAGATCTTCACCGTCCTGGTGGAGTTCGGCGACCAGGTCGACAACACGACCATGTACGACCCGGACGGCGACGGCCCCAAGCCCGCCGTCCCGAAGTACGGCGGCACGGCGGGACCGGCGCACAACAAGATAGCCAAGCCGGACCCCAAGAAGGACAACAGCACCGCCTGGCAGGCCGATTACAACCAGGCCCACTTCCAGGAGCTGTACTTCGGCGAGGGTGCCGGCAAGAACTCGCTCAAGACGTACTACGAGAAGACGTCCTCCGGGCGCTACTCGGTCGAGGGCGAGGTCTCCGACTGGGTCAAGGTCCCGTACAACGAGGCCCGCTACGGCTCGAACTACTGCGGTTCGACCAACTGCGCCAACGCCTGGGACATGATCAAGGACGGCGTGAACGCCTGGGCCGCCGACCAGAAGGCCAAGGGCCGTACGCCCGAGCAGATCAAGACGGACCTGGCTCAGTACGACCAGTGGGACCGTTACGACTACGACGGTGACGGCAAGTTCAACGAGCCCGACGGCTACATCGACCACTTCCAGATCGTGCACGCCGGCGAGGACGAGTCCGCGGGCGGCGGCGCCGAGGGCAAGAACGCCATCTGGGCGCACCGCTGGTACGCCTACGGCACCAACGCCGGCGCGACCGGTCCGGCCGAGAACAAGGCCGGCGGCACGCAGATCGGTGACACCGGCATCTGGGTCGGCGACTACACCGCACAGCCCGAGAACGGCGGCCTGGGCGTCTTCGCCCACGAGTACGGCCACGACCTCGGCCTGCCGGACCTCTACGACACGACCAACACCGCCGAGAACTCGGTCGGCTTCTGGTCGCTGATGTCGGCCGGTTCCTGGCTCGGCACCGGTAAGAACAGCATCGGTGACCTGCCCGGCGACATGACCGCCTGGGACAAGTTCCAGCTGGGCTGGCTGGACTACGACGTGGCCAAGGCCGCGACGAAGTCCACCCACAAGCTGGGTGTGTCCGAGTACAACACCAAGAACAAGCAGGCACTCGTCGTCGAGCTGCCCGACAAGGCCGTCACCACCGATGTCACGACGCCCGCCGAGGGCGCCAAGCAGTGGTGGAGCGACATGGGCGACGACCTCAGCAACACGCTGTCGCGTCCGGTCGACCTGACCGGCAAGTCCAAGGCGTCCCTGGACCTTTCGGGCTGGTGGGACATCGAGGCCGACTACGACTACCTCTACACCGAGGTGTCGGAAAACGGCGGCACCAGCTGGTCCGCGATCGACGGCACCGCCGACGGCAAGGCCATCCCGCGCGACGCCAGTGACAAGCCGGCCCTGACCGACGTCTCCGGCAAGTACCAGAAGCTCTCGTACTCGCTGGACGCCTACGCCGGCAAGAAGATCGACATCCGCTTCCGCTACGCCACCGACGGCGGCGCGGGCGGCATCGGCTTCGCCGCCGACACCATCTCGGTCAACGCCGACGGCGCCGCGCTCTTCACGGACAACGCCGAGGGCGACGACAACGGCTGGACCGCCAAGGGCTTCTCGCGGGTGGGCGCGTCCTTCACCAAGGACTACCCGCAGCGCTACATCGCGGAGAACCGCCAGTACGTCTCGTACGACCAGACCCTCAAGGTCGGCCCGTACAACTTCGGCTTCGCCAACACCCGTCCGGACTGGGTCGAGCACTACCCGTACCAGAACGGCCTGCTCATCTGGCTGTGGGACAGCTCGCAGAAGGACAACAACGTCTCGACCCACCCGGGTCACGGCCTGATCCTGCCGATCGACGCGCACGCCAAGCCGCTGAAGTGGGCGGACGGCACGGTCATCCGCAACAAGATCCAGCCGTTCGACGCCCCGTTCAGCTGGTACCCCACCGACGGCTTCACGCTCCACAACGGTGACGTGGCCACGAAGATCAAGCCGCAGCTCGGCGTTCCGGTCTTCGACGACCACAAGGGCACCTACTGGTACGAGGAGAACAAGACCGGCAGCGTGCAGGTAACTGACACCAACACCCGGATCTCGATCATCAACGAGCCGTTCAGCGGCTCCACGGTGACCGTCCGCGTGGGTCCCTCGCACAAGTAACCCGGTAAAACAGCAGGTCAAAGCATGATCGGCCGTCGCCCTCTAGCGGGCGGCGGCCGATCGTGTTTAGGTGCCTCTTGTTCGGATTCCTATTGACACGACGTCTCACGGGGGAGCGCGGAGCATGGCAGGCGGAGGATTCAGCAAATTGCCGAACGGCAGCGTGGTCGTCGCGATCACACTGCCGAGTCCGATGGGAGGCGTGGGGCCGGACACCCCGGTACGCGTCCTGGTACACGCGGTCAACCGGGCCCGCGCCCTGACCAGGCTGCGCAATCTGGGCCTGCGCGCCGTCTACCTCCGCGGCAACGCGGAGCCGCCCACCCCGGACGAGATCACCGCCGTCCTGCACCACCCCGACGGCCTCCTGTGGCGCGCGAGACCCGAGCGGGCCCAGGAGCTCTGGCACCCGATACGAGCCCTGCTGAGGCCCGCCCTGCCGGCCCGGCAGAGCTGAGGACCGTCCCGCCGTACCCGGCCCGGCAGCCCTCAGGGCCTCGCGTCCGGGCCCGCCGCCGCTCAGACCACCGGCTTGCCGGAGAGCACCACGCCCGCGTCCCGCATCTCGGCCAGTGCCCGGTCCGTCGTCGCCTCGGCGACGCCCGCGGTCAGACCCAGCAGTACGTGTGTGGCGAAGCCCTCACGGACGGCGTCGAGCGCGGTGGCCCGGACGCAGTGGTCGGTCGCGATGCCGACCACGTCGACCTCGGTGACCCCGCGGTCGCGCAGCCACTCGGCCAGCCCCGCCCCGTTCTCGTCCTGACCCTCGAAGCCGCTGTACGCGGCTGCGTAGGCACCCTTGTCGAAGACGGTGTCGATCGCCCCCGAGGCGACCGCGGGGGCGAAATTGGGGTGGAAGCCCACCCCTTCCGTACCGGCGACGCAGTGCACGGGCCAGGAGTGCTCGAAGTCCGGCGCCTGCGAGAAGTGGTCACCCGGGTCGATGTGGTGGTCACGGGTGGCCACCACGTGCCGGTAGCCCGGCTGGGCCTCACCGATCAGGTCGGTGATGGCGGCGGCGACGTCGGCGCCCCCGGCCACCGCGAGGCTCCCGCCCTCGCAGAAGTCGTTCTGGACGTCCACGACGATCAAGGCGCGGTGCATGGCGGGTGTCCTTCGGTGGGGGAGGGGGAGGGGTGTGAGGGATGCGGGGTTACGGGGGTGGCATCGAGCCTAGGGAATCAGGCCCGGCTTAGGGAGGGGGTGCTCGCGCAAATCAAGCCCGTCCGGCCAAAATCGAGTCCAGCCGTGCGAAACCTGCCCGTCCGGCCGAATTCAAGCCCGGCCGGGCAAGTCGACCCGTCCGGCCAATACCGAGCCCGTCCGTGCAGAACCGAGCCGGGCCGTGCGGAACCGGGCCGGGCTGTGCGGAACCGAGCCGGGCCGTGCGGAACCGAGCCGGGCCGGCAGGATCAAGCCCGTCCGGCGATTGAGGACGGAGCGACTGCCGGACGCCCCCGGCACCCCGCACCGCACCGCACCCCGCACCGACCCCACGCCGCAACCCACCCCGCACCCTCACACGTACTCGGTGGGCAGCACCGGCTCGCCCCGCGACAACTGCATCGCCGACATCGGCAACCCCGCCCGCGAAGCGATATGCCGCTCCCGCGCCGCGTCCAGCGGCTCGCGTGCGACCACCTCGCCGCCCCTGACCAGCTCCACCAGCAGCTGCCGGTCCGCCAGCTCCGGCGGCACCGGACCGGTGCCGATCACCTCGGCCTCGGCCACCCCGTCCTCGTCCAGCCGGCGAGCCGCCCACTTGCGACCGCCCTTCGAGGACTTCGCGCCCAGCGACTTCTTCGCCACCGGCCGCAGCTCGTCCGCCGGGTCGGCCGAGGAGGCGCGGGCGACAAGCTTGTAGACCATCGAGCAGGTGGGGTGCCCGCTGCCGGTCACCAGCTGCGTTCCCACCCCGTACGCGTCCACCGGCGCCGCGGCCAGCGACGCGATGGCGTACTCGTCCAGGTCCGACGTCACCACGATCTTCGTGCCCGTCGCGCCCAGCTCGTCCAGCTGCTGGCGCACCCGGTGCGCGACCAGCAGCAGGTCACCCGAGTCGATCCGGACCGCACCCAGCTCCGTCCCGGCGACCTCGACAGCCGTACGGACCGCCGCGGTGACGTCGTACGTGTCGACGAGCAATGTCGTGTCACGCCCCAGCGAGTCGACCTGGGCCCGGAACGCGTCGCGCTCGGAGTCGTGCAGCAGGGTGAACGCGTGGGCGCTCGTGCCGACCGTCGGGATGTTGTAGCGGAAGCCCGCGGCCAGGTCCGACGTCGTGTCGAAGCCGCCGATGTACGCGGCACGGGCCGAGGCCACCGCCGACAGTTCGTGGGTGCGCCGGGCACCCATCTCGATCAGCCCGCGCCCGCCGGCCGCCGCCGACATCCGCGAGGCCGCCGCGGCGATCGCCGAGTCGTGGTTGAGGATCGACAGGATCACCGTCTCCAGCAGCACGCACTCGGCGAAGGAGCCCTCGACCCGCAGGATCGGCGAGCCCGGGAAGTACACCTCGCCCTCCGGGTAGCCCCAGATGTCGCCGCTGAAGCGGTAATCGGCCAGATAGGCGAGTGTGGGCCCGTCGACGACGTTCTGGTCGCGCAGGAAGGTGAGCATCTCGTCGTCGAAGTGGAAGTTCTCCACCGCGTCCAGGACCCGCCCGATGCCCGCGACGACGCCGTAGCGCCGCCCCTCGGGCAGTCGGCGGGTGAACGCCTCGAAGACCGAGCGCCGGTCGGCGGTGCCGGCCTTCAGTGCGGCCTGCACCATCGTGAGCTCGTACTGGTCGGTGAAGAGCGCGGTCGACGGCACACCGACCCGTCGCCCAAGGTCCGCTGAGTTCATGCCGGGGATGCTACCCCTATTTCGTCAAAGTGACGAGATGGGGGTGTCGGGCCCGCCGCGCCACCGGCCCCGTTTGTGCGATGCGCCTTCGCGAGTGGCAGCATGGGGTAGGTGAGCGTCGCCCCCGTAGAGATCGAACGTCCCGAATCGGCCGAGGAGAACCTCGTTGTCCCCGAGCCCGACGTCCCCTGGGTGACGCTGGTCCACAACGACCCGGTCAACCTCATGAGCTACGTGACCTATGTCTTTCAGGCCTATTTCGGCTATTCCAAGGACAAGGCGCACAAGCTGATGCTCGACGTCCACCAGAAGGGCCGCGCCGTCGTCTCCAGCGGCAGCCGCGAAGAGATGGAACGCGACGTCCAGGCCATGCACGGCTACGGACTGTGGGCCACCCTCACCCAGGACCGCAACTGACCCCCTCGGCACTCCCAGCCCCAGCCCCCGCCCCGCCCGACCACCATCGGAGAGAACCCATGGCCGGCCACTTCGAGGCCACCCCCGGCGGCGGCGCGGCCGTCGCGCTCGACGAGGTGGAGATCGCGATCCTGCGCTCCCTCGCCGTCCAGCTGCTCGAACTCATCGGCCCCGGCGACGAACCCGCCGAGGGCGAGGACCCGCTCGCCGCCCTGTTCGCCGAGGGCCCCAGCGAACCGCCCTCCGACCCCGCCCTGGCCCGCCTCTTCCCCGAGGCCTACGGCGACGACGACACCGAACTGCGCGCGGCGTCCGCCGAGTTCCGCCGCTTCACCGAGAACGACCTGCGCACCCGCAAGCGCGACGACGCCCTCGTCGTCATCCGCACCCTCGACGCGCTCACACCCGTCGGGGACGACGCCGCCGTGCTCACCCTCACCGCCGACGAATGCCGCAGCT
The DNA here is from genome assembly GCF_040295435.1 of Streptomyces sp. NPDC002809. Lineage (NCBI taxonomy): Bacteria > Bacillati > Actinomycetota > Actinomycetes > Kitasatosporales > Streptomycetaceae > Streptomyces > Streptomyces sp. NPDC002809. Next base: position 4,210 of record NZ_JBEOVJ010000035.1, on the reverse strand, counting down.
GGCTGGGCTCCCTCAACGACCTCCGGCTCACCATCGGCACCCGCCTGGAGGTCTCCGACGAGGACGGCGGCGAGGACGGCTCCCTCTACCGGCTGCCCGACAGCGACCCGCGCAAGCCGATGGTCATGGCCTACCTCTGGCTGGGCGCGCTCCAGGAAACGCTTGTCGAGACGCTGATGCCGTAACGCGAAGCGCTTGCGGGACTGCGCGGTGTTCGCTCAACGGGCGCTCAAATCCGAATAACGATCGCGTCACCTGATCGGTCTTTTTTGCAGCGCCAGGACACCGTTGTCCGCTTTTTCCTGTGGTGTGCGCCACATAATGTCCGGTGGATCGCCGATGTGGTCGTGATAAATCTTCACGACCACTCGGGGACGCCACCCCTGTTCCCGGGTAGGCGCTACGAGCCGGCAACCGCCGGCGGCACTCCATCCATATCCGGGGGGATCAGGACCTGATCCGCAGCCGAAAGGCGCGGATCGGCGTGGAGAAAGGCGCACCACATGACATCGGCGCAGGTCGACGACAAGGGACAAGAAGGCCCGCACGCCGCAGCCGCGGATGCCACCACTTCCGCCGAGGGCTACCAGAGAGCACTCGGTGCCCGCCAGATCCAGATGATCGCGATCGGCGGGGCCATCGGCACCGGCCTCTTCCTCGGCGCGGGCAAGGCCATCGCCAAGGCCGGCCCCAGCCTCGTCCTGGCGTATGCCGTCGCGGGCCTGGTGATCTTCTTCATCATGCGGGCCCTGGGCGAACTCCTCATGTACCGCCCGGTCTCCGGCTCCTTCTCGGAGTACGCCCGCGAATTCATCGGCCCCTTCGCAGGCTTCGTCACCGGCTGGACCTACTGGCTGTTCTGGGTCGTCACCGGAATTACCGAAGTCACCGCGGCAGCCCAGTACATGACGTTCTGGTTCGACATTCCGCAATGGGTGTCCGCACTGATCTTCACGATCATCCTGTACGGCGTGAACCTGATCTCCGTGAAGCTGTTCGGTGAACTCGAATTCTGGTTCTCCATGGTCAAGGTCACCGCCATCGTCGGCATGATCCTCATCTGTGCAGGAATTCTCACCCTCGGCTTCTCCGACGCGGGCGACACCGCGTCCGTCACCCACCTGTGGTCCGACGGCGGATTCTTCCCGCACGGCATCAAGGGCACCCTGATGACCCTGCAGATCGTGATGTTCGCCTTCCTCGCCGTCGAGCTCGTCGGCGTCACCGCCGGCGAGTCCAAGGACCCCAAGACCGTCCTGCCCAAGGCCATCAACACCGTGCCGTGGCGCATCGCCGTCTTCTACGTCGGCGCCCTCGTCATGATCCTCTCGGTCGTCCCCTGGACCGAGTTCTCACCGGACGTCTCCCCGTTCGTCGAAGCCTTCGAGAAGATGGGCCTCGGCCTCGGGGCGGGCATCGTCAACTTCGTCGTCCTGACCGCGGCGCTCTCCTCCTGCAACTCCGGCATGTACTCCACCGGACGCATGCTGCGCGACCTCGCGCTCAACGGCCAGGGCCCCAAGTTCTTCACCCGGCTGACGAGGAGCGGCACCCCTCTCGTCGGCACCACCGTCTCCGCCGCCCTCATGCTCGTCGGCGTCTGGATCAACTACCAGTGGCCCGGTGACGCCTTCACCTACGTCGTCTCCTTCGCCACCATCTCCGGCATGTGGGCCTGGATCATGATCCTGATCAGCCAGCTCCGCTACCGGCGCCTCGCCGACCGCGGAGCCCTCCCGCAGTCCACCTTCCGGGCCCCCGGAGCCCCGTACACCAGCGTCTTCGCCCTCGCGTTCATCGGCGTGGTCATCGTCATGATGGGCATCGACAAGGACACCAGGATCTCGCTCTACTGCGCCCCGCTGTGGGCCCTGATCCTCGGCGTCTCGTACCTCGTCCTCAAGGCCCGCAACCCCGGGAACAAGGCCTTCGCGGGCCGCTGAACCACAGGCCCCCGACGGACCGGTCCCACGATGCGGGCCCCCGCGTACCACTCCTCGGTACGCGGGGGCCCGTCGTCCTATCCTGGGCGCCATGCTGACCATCACCCAGGCGCTGTACGACCAGATCGTCGCGCACTCCCGCGCCGACCACCCCGACGAGGCGTGCGGCGTGGTCGCCGGGCCCGCCGGAACAGGCCGCCCCGAACGCTTCATCCCCATGCTCAACGCGGCCCGCTCGCCCACGTTCTACGAATTCGACTCGGCCGACCTCCTCAAGCTCTACCGCGACATGGACGACCGGGACGAGGAACCGGTGATCGTCTACCACTCGCACACCGCGACCGAGGCCTACCCCTCCCGCACCGACGTCACGTACGCCAACGAACCCGGCGCCCACTATGTCCTCGTGTCGACCGCCGACGCCGACGATGCAGGACCCTTCCAGTTCCGCTCGTACCGCATCGTGGACGGCGAGATCACCGAGGAGGACGTCGAGGTCGTCGACGCCCACCCCGCGCCCTGACCTCGGCGCCAGCACCCACCCGCGACGGACGGACAGGGCCACGCACCCGGCCCTGTCCACCTGTCGAACGCGAACCATCCATCAGGTGAGATCACATACCGGATTCCGGACCGGGAATCGATACGATGAGCCCATGGTTCCCCATGACGTGAGCGACAAGACGCCGGGCACGCTGCTCGTGGCGCGCCTGCACGTCGACCTGTGCCGACTCGCCAGCGCGATCTGTACGAACCACCGCACCGCCGGCCGCGAGGCCTGAGCCGGGCCGAGGCCCGGCGCCGCCCCACCGGACGCAGCCCTTCACGTAACACTCCCTGCGCGGGGGCAGAGCCGCGCGCCGCACGCCGACCGCCAACACTCCGCTTCGACAGGAGCCCACGCCATGGCCATCGAGGTCCGCATCCCGACCATCCTCCGCACCTACACCGACGGCGCCAAGGCCGTCGAGGGCAACGGGGACACCCTCGCCGACCTCTTCACGGACCTGGAAAGCCGCCACACCGGCATCCGTGAGCGCATCGTCGACGGCGAACAGCTCCGCCGCTTCGTGAACGTCTACCTCAACGACGAGGACGTCCGCTTCCTCGACGGCATCTCCACCAAGCTCAGCGACGGCGACAACGTCACCATCCTCCCGGCCGTCGCCGGCGGCATGAACTGATGCGCTATGACAGCCCGCTCGCCGCAGTGGGCAACACCCCGCTCGTCCGCCTGCCGCGGCTGTCACCGGCGGACGACGTCCGCATCTGGGCCAAACTGGAGGACCGCAACCCCACCGGCTCGATCAAGGACCGCCCCGCGCTCCACATGGTCGAGCAGGCCGAGAAGGACGGCCGGCTCACCCCCGGCTGCACCATCCTCGAACCCACCAGCGGCAACACCGGCATCTCCCTCGCCATGGCGGCCAAGCTCAAGGGCTACAGCATCGTCTGCGTGATGCCGGAGAACACCTCCCAGGAGCGACGCGACCTGCTCGCCATGTGGGGCGCCGAGATCATCTTCTCCCCGGCAGCGGGCGGCTCCAACACCGCCGTCCGCGTCGCCAAGGAACTCGCGGCCGAGCACCCCGACTGGGTGATGCTCTACCAGTACGGCAACCCCGACAACGCGGGCGCCCACTACGCCACCACCGGCCCCGAGATCCTCGCCGACCTCCCGTCGATCACCCACTTCGTCGCAGGCCTCGGCACCACCGGCACCCTCATGGGTGTCGGCCGCTACCTGCGCGAACACGTCGACGGAATCAAGATCGTCGCCGCCGAGCCGCGCTACGACGACCTCGTCTACGGCCTCCGCAACCTCGACGAGGGCTTCGTCCCCGAGCTCTACGACGCCTCCGTCCTCACCACCCGCTTCTCCGTCGGATCCGCCGACGCCGTCACCCGCACCCGCGAACTCCTCCAGCAGGAGGGCATCTTCGCCGGAGTTTCCACCGGTGCCGCACTCCACGCGGCGATCGGCGTCGGCAACAAGGCGGTCAAGGCCGGCGAGAGCGCCGACATCGTCTTCGTCGTCGCGGACGGCGGATGGAAGTACCTGTCGACGGGCGTCTACACCGCCCCCACGACAGAGGCGGCCATCGAAACACTGCAGGGCCAGCTCTGGGCGTAACCGCCCACGCCTTCGGCCTCCCGAACGCCGGGGGCCCCCGGCCGCACAGGTCCGGGGCCCCCCGCGTTGGCCGGTCCCGGGGCAGCGACCCCGGAACCCCCCGCCCCGATCCCCCCCCGGGCGTGATGCGCGG
>NZ_JBEOVJ010000034.1:0-79292 GCF_040295435.1 Streptomyces sp. NPDC002809 | reverse complement strand
GAACCGTCCGGCCCCGGCACACGCAGGTGGACGCCGGCAGACCGGATGAACGGCTCTCCCACCCTGGGTGTCATACCGCAGGTCACGCCCAGGGCCGGGCGGCCCGCCCGGGCGGCGAGGACCAGGCCCGCGCCCGTCAGGGCGCCGGCCGCCGTGAGCGCGGCGCGGGGTGAGATCCGGCCCGACGGGATCGGCCGGTGCGGGCGGTCGACGGCGTCCTCGTCTCGATCGGCCCAGTCGTTGAGCGCCATGCCCGCCTCGTACAGGCAGAGCGAGGCCCCCACGGCCAGTGCGGTGGAGCGGTCGGGGCGCCGCCCGACAGCCGCCGCGCCCGCGAGGGCGTCGCCGGGGACGGTGAACAGCGCGGAGACCCTGAGCAGTTCCGCCCAGGCACGTGCCGTCACTTCTCGCCCCGCAGCCGTTCGGCGAAGGCGAGCAGGGCCAGGTACTGCTCGGAGAGTGCGGCGGGTCCGCCGTCCGGGTCCTTGAAGTAGAAGCCGAGCTCCGGCAGTGGGCCGCTCAGGCCCGTTTCGTGGGCGCGGGCCAGGAGCCGGGCCAGGTCGAGCACCAGGGGCGCGGCAAGGGCCGAGTCGCAGCCCTGCCAGGTGGTCTGGAGCACCATGCGCGCCCCGAGGAACCCGTCGAACGCGATGTGGTCCCAGGCGGTCTTCCAGTCACCGAGCGCCGGAACGTCGTCGATGTGGACCTCGCCCTCGGGGGCGGCGCCGAGTGTGTCGGCGAGGACGCGTTCCTTGCCGGCGTTCTTCGCCGCGGCGGCGGCGGGGTCGGCGAGCGCCGCCCCGTCCCCGCCGCCGAGCAGGTTGGTGCCTGACCAGGCCCGTACGGGCAGGGCGCGCTGCACGAACATCGGGGCCAGCACGGACCGCAGCAGTGTCTGCCCCGTCTTGCCGTCGCGTCCCGCGTAAGGAAGCCCCGAGGCCGTTGCGGCGTCCTGGAGGGCGGGGGTGCGCAGCCCGGTGGAGGGGGTGAAGTTGACGTACGGGCAGCCGGCCCGGAGCGCGGCGGCGGCGTAGAGCGAGCTGGCGGGCAGCCGCGTGGCGTCGGCGGCGGGCGCCGGTTCGGTGGAGGCGACGTTGACGACGACGGTCCTGGCGAGGCCGTTGCGGCGGCCGAAGCCGGTGAGGTCGGTGGCGAACGCGGTGATGAGTTCCTCGTCCGTGCGCGTGTCGCCGGGAAGGGGGCCTCCGGTGCGGATCTCCGCGTCGGCTGCGGCGAGTTCGGACCGTACGGCCGAGGGGAGTCCGTGCGGCAGCACTCCCCCGGCGGCGAGTGCTTCGGCGCGCTTGGGGAGGGGGCAGTCCAGGGTGTCGTGGCCGCCGAAGACCAGGGAGGTGACGGGTGGCAGGCCGCTGTCGGCGAACGGGGCGGTCTCGGTGACCATGCCCGCCCCCGGGTGGAGGCCCGCCGCGACCGCCGCGCATCCCGCCGTGGCGGTGGTGGCGACGGAGCCGCGTGCTCCGATGAACCAGACTCCGGTACGAACGCCGGTTGTTGACACGGGCTGCCTCCCTGGCTGGGGGTCCTGGCTGGGCAGAGCTGGTGGCGCTGAACATGAGGGAGGAGGCGGTGGGCGGGGCGTGCTGCCCCGCCCACCGCCGGCCGGGTGGCCGCTACGCCGAGGGCAGTTCCTTCAGCTGGATGTCGCGGAAGGACACCTGGTCGTCAGCTCCGTGGTTCTGGAGGCCGATGTAGCCGTCCTTGAGGCTGCGGGCCGGGTCGGTGTTGGTGAAGTCGTTGATCTTCACTCCGTTCAGGAAGATCTGGAGCCGTTCGCCCTGGACCTTGATCTCGTAGCTGTTCCACTGGCCGGGCGGCCTCAGCACCTGGTCGCGGGCCTTGATGTTGGCCGCCTTGAAGGTGTAGACGGAGCCGGTGGTGCGGTCGACGGCGTCGGAGGCGTCGATCTGGACCTCGTAGCCGTTGTTCACCGCGGACCAGGGGTCGTCGGACTCCGGGAAGCCGACGAAGACTCCGGAGTTGTCGTCGCCCGCCAGCTTCCAGTCGAGCTTCAGGGAGTACGACTTCAGCTCCTTGGCCTGATAGGTCAGCAGGCCCATGCCGCCCTGGGAGCGCAGTTCGCCGTCGACGACGTCGAAGGTGCCGGGGCCCGCCTGCTTCCACCCTTCGAGCGTCTTGCCGTTGAAGATCGACCGGTAGCCGGTGTCCGGCTTGCAGTCGGCCTTGACCTGGCCGGCTGCGTAGCGCACCCCTCCGAGGAGCAGCTTGCGGAAGTCCGCGTCGGCGTACGACTCCTTGGTGTGGCCGAGTCCGGTGTAGAAGGAGCGGCCGCCCTGGTAGGTCTGGCACCAGGTGATCGGGTGATCGCCCTTCATGGTGCCGCCGGTGTAGGTCGTCTCGTCGAGCGTGGCGAGGACCTTCACCTTGTCGCGTGGGTTGGTGCGGTAGTTGTACAGCTCATCGGTCCGCTCCCAGGCGTCACCCAGGTGGGCGGTGGCCGGGTGCTTGTGGTCCTCGACGCGGACGGTGACGGGCTGGATGGCGGGATGGCCGGAGAAGTAGGCGCCGACGAGTCCGCCGTAGAAGGACCAGTCGTACTCGGTGTCGGCGGCGGCGTGGATGCCCATGTAGCCGCCGCCGGTGGCGATGTAGTTCTCGAAGGCCTTCTGCTGGTCGGCGTTGAGGACGTCACCGGTCGTCGACATGAAGACGACGGCGTCGTAGCGGGCCAGGTTGGCCGTGGTGAACTGGCCGGCCTCCTCGGTGGCGTCGACCGTGATGTTGCTGTCCTTGCCGAGTTCCTTCAGTGCGGCGATGCCCTCGGGGATCGCGTCGTGGCGGAATCCGGCGGTCTTGGAGAAGACCAGGACGCGCTTGGCGGTCTTGTCGGGCGGAGTGTTGGAGAGTTCGAAGTCGTCGATGTCGTAGAGCGCGCCTTCGCCGCCCTTGAACACCAGGAAGAGTTCGGTGGCCTTCTTCGGGACGCCCCGCAGGGGTACGTCGATGTCCTGGAAGGTCTCCCAGCCACCGGTCACCGGCACGGGTGCGGAGCCGAGGATCTTCCCCGTCGCCGAGCCGGACCGCACCTCGAGGAAGCCGCCCGCGCCGCCGGAGGAGATCCGGGCGGTGAGCTTGGTGGAGTCGCCGAGGATGTACGGCTTGAAGGAGATCCAGTCGTCGTTGTCGATGTCGCCGACGGTCTTGCCGCCCTCGGCGTTCGCCTTGTCGTACGTCTTGATGCCGGACGAGTCGTTGAAGTGCTCGGCCTGGCGGTGGCGCGGCTGGAGCTGCGACTGGTCGTGGCCGGTCAGTGCGGCCTGGCCGCCGCCCCCGCCGTCGGTGTACGAGGCGTCGATGACTCCGAAGATGTTGGCGTTGGGGTCGTGCCCGCCGTCCATCTCGGTCTTGATGGTGCCGGTGCAGCCGTGCTCCGTGGTGATCGGGTGGCCGTGGCTGTCGTGGCCGAGCACGAAGCGGACCTCGACCTTGGAGCAGTCGATGGTTCCGTCCTCGGGATCGGTGACGGTCACCTTGAACGGGATGTCGTCACCGAAGGTGAACAGCTGCCCGTCGCCGGGGAGTTCCAGGCTCACCTTGGGTGCCGTGTTGCCGACGGTCACATGGACGCTGGCCGAACCGGTGCGCCCGGTGGGGTCCTCAGCGGTCACGGTGGCGGTGTAGGTGCCGTTCTTCTTGTACGTGTACGCGGGGTTCGCGGCCGTGGAGGTTCCACCGTCGCCGAAGTCCCAGGCGTACGTGAGTGCGTCCCCGTCACCGTCGGCGGTGCCGGCCGATGAGAACTGCACCTTCAGCGGCGCGGTGCCCGAGGTCTTGCTGGCGGCCGCCTCGGCGATCGGAGAGCGCCCCCCTGTGGCGTTCTCGATGCGGTAGAGCGCGGAGTTCTCGTCGCCGCCGAACCAGGAGAGGCCGTAGTCCAGGACGTACAGTGCGCCGTCGGGTCCGAAGGCCATGTCCATGATCTGGGTACCGGACCACGGGATGTCGTTGATGGACTGCACGGTGCCGTCGGCGTCCTGCTCGATCCGCTTGATCCACTGCCGGCCGAACTCACCGGCGAAGAAGTCGCCGTCGTAGGCCTCGGGAAACTTCACGGGCGAGTCGAGGTCCGCGTCGTAGTGGTAGACCGGTCCGCCCATCGGGGACTCCGAGCCGGTGCCGAACTCCGGGACGGAGGCGCCGTCGTACGGGATCCAGGCGGCCTGGGCCGGGGGCAGGTCGACGAGGCCGGTGTTGTGCGGCGAGGTGTTCTTCGGGGCCGCGCAGTCGAACGCGGCTCCGGAGGTCTTGGTGGCGAAGTCGTAGTCGATGAACGGGTCGTTGTCGCCCGTGCAGTACGGCCAGCCGAAGTTGCCCGCCTTCGTCACCCGGGCGAACTCGACCTGTCCGGCCGGTCCGCGCTTGGGGTCGGCCGCGCCGGCGTCCGGCCCGTAGTCACCGACGTAGACGATGCCGGTCGCCTTGTCGACGGAGAAGCGGAACGGGTTGCGGAAGCCCATCGCGTAGATCTCGGGGCGGGTCTTGTCCGTTCCCGGTGCGAAGAGGTTGCCGTCCGGGACGGTGTACGAGCCGTCGTCGGCGACCTTGATGCGCAGGATCTTGCCGCGCAGGTCGTTGCTGTTGCCTGCGGAGCGGCGGGCGTCGAACGCCGGGTTGCGGTCGGGGCGTTCGTCGATGGGGGTGAAGCCGTCGGAGGCGAAGGGGTTGGAGTCGTCGCCGGTCGACAGGTACAGATTGCCGTCGGCGTCGAAGTCGATGTCGCCGCCGACGTGGCAGCACATGCCGCGCGACGTCTGGACGTCCAGGATCTTCTTCTCGCTGCCGAGGTCGAGCGTGCCGTCCTCGTCGAGGACGAAGCGGGACAGCCGGTTGACTCCGTCGAACTTGGCGAAGTCGGCGGCGGTGCCGGTCTCGGGGGCGTCGCCGGCGGGGGTGTCCAGCGGAGGTGCGTAGTAGAGGTAGATCGCCCGGTTCTCGCTGAAGTCCGGGTCGACGCCGATGCCCTGGAGGCCTTCCTCGTCGTGCGAGTAGACGGGGATGACGCCGGAGATCCTGGTGTTGCCCGCGCTGTCGGTGATGCGCAGCTCGCCGCTGCGCGAGGTGTGCAGGACGCTGCGGTCGGGGAGCACGGCCAGCGACATGGGCTCGCCGGTCTCGGCTGCGCCCTTGGCGAGCGTGACCTGCTGGAAGTCCTCGGCAGCCGCGGCCGGGGCTGCGGGCTCCGTGTGGGCGGCGGCCGTGCCCGACGTGGCGCTCAGGCTGAGGGTGGCGGCTGCGAGGAGTCCGCCGGTGAACAGAGCGAGGGATTTACGGACGCGGAGCCTTGTTCGGGTCCTGCTGCGGGTTCTGTGCACGAGTGTCCTCCGGAGAGTGCCGGTGGTACGGGCGGGTGCTGCCGTGCCGTTGAGCGCGGGGACTGCCGCGCAGGTCAGCCGGGGCCTGTGCGGCTCCGGTGACGAAAGTCATGTCATGTACACGTCTTGGACGGTAGACCTGTTCGTCCGGGACGGAAAGCCCTTGTGCGGCGGTGTTGTTGAACTTTTTCCTTGCCCAGGACAAAGGGGGGTGTGGGCAGGGGGGACCGGCCCGGCGGCGTGTGCGGGTGCCGCCGGGCTGGGGGCGGGGCCTTCTCCCCTACCCGCCCCTTCCCGAATCCGGGGCTCCGCCCCGGGCTCCGCGTCTCAGACGCCGGCGGGGCTGAATCTGCCCCGCGGCAGATGAATCACCGAGCGCAGACCCTCGCCGCAAGGCGAGACCGAGCCCCTCCGGCGATCGAGGCGCAGGGGCCCGGGGTCGCGGGGACCGATCCTCCGGATCCAGCCTCGCCGGCGGCCGAGGCGCGGGGGTCATGGGTTCGGGGCCTCCGAACCCGGCCTCGCCGGCGATCGAGGCGCGGGGGTCCGGGGGCGGAGCCCCCGGGCGGGCCCGCGCCCCCGGCGCCTCAGCCGTTGCCGCCGAACGCCGCGTCGAACGACGCGCTCGGCGGGTCGAAGTCGAACCGCTTCAGCGACGCCAGCGCCTCCGGTGCCCCCGCCAGCCGGTCCATCCCGGCGTCCTCCCACTCCACCGACACCGGCCCCTCGTACGCGATGGACCGCAGCATCCGGAACACGTCCTCCCAGGGCACGTCCCCGTGCCCTGCCGAGACGAAGTCCCAGCCGCGGCGGGGATCGCCCCACGGCAGGTGGGAGCCGAGCCGGCCGTTGCGGCCGTCGAGGCGCTTGCGCGCCTCCTTGCAGTCCACGTGGTAGATCCGGTCCCGGAAGTCGTACAGGAAGCCCACCGGGTCCAGGTCCTGCCACACGAAGTGGCTCGGGTCGAAGTTCAGCCCGAACGCCGGCCGGTGGTCCACCGCCTCCAGCGCGCGGTGCGTGGTCCAGTAGTCGTACGCGATCTCGCTGGGGTGCACCTCGTGGGCGAACCGCACCCCCTCCGCGTCGAACACGTCGAGGATCGGGTTCCAGCGCTCGGCGAAGTCCTCGTACCCCCGCTCGATCATGTGCGGGGGGACCGGAGGGAACATCGCGACCAGGTGCCAGATCGACGAGCCGGTGAACCCGATGACCGTGTCCACCCCGAAGGCCGCGGCGGCCCGCGCGGTGTTCCCGATCTCCTCGGCGGCCCGCCGGCGCACGCCCTCGGGCTCCCCGTCGCCCCAGATCCGGGCGGGCAGGATGCCCTGATGGCGCTCGTCGATCGGGCTGTCGCAGACGGCCTGGCCGACCAGGTGGTTCGAGATCGCCCAGCACTTCAGCCCGTACTTGTCGAGCAGCTGGTGACGGCTCTCCAGATAGCCGGGGTCGGCAAGGGCCTTGTCCACCTCGAAGTGGTCACCCCAGCAGGCCAGTTCGAGGCCGTCGTAGCCGAAGTCGCGGGCGTGCCGGCAGACCTCCTCCAGAGGAAGATCGGCCCACTGGCCGGTGAAGAGGGTGAATGGACGGGGCATGCGCAGGACCTCCTGGAGCTGGATCTAGAGCTGTACGGGGGTGAGTACGGAGTTCTTCGCGGCGCTCTCCTCCACCGCCGCCAGCACCCGCTGCACCTGGAGCCCGTCGGCGAACGACGGTACGGGCGGGGCCCCTTCGGCGATCGTCCGCACCACGTCACGGGCCTGGTGGATGAACGTGTGCTCGTAGCCGAGTGCGTGCCCCGGCGGCCACCACGCCTCCAGGTAGGGATGCTCGGGCTCGGTGACCAGGATGCGCCGGAAGCCGGCCGTGGTGGCGGGCTCGGTGTGGTCGTGGAAGGAGAGTTCGTTGAGGCGCTCCAGATCGAAGGCGAGCGAGCCGAGCTCCCCGTTGATCTCCAGCCGCAGCGCGTTCTTGCGGCCCGCCGCCATCCGGGTCGCCTCGAAGGAGGCCAGGGCGCCGGAGGCGAGCCGCCCGGTGAACAGTGCCGCGTCGTCCACCGTCACCGCACCGAGTTCCCCGCCGGCCGCGACCCCGCCCAGGCCCCCCGAGGGCCCGCCCGGCAAAGGGCGTTCGCGGACGAAGGTCTCGCTCACCGCCGAGACCCCGACCAGCAGCTCCCCCGCCAGGTACTGGGCGAGGTCCACGATGTGCGCGCCGAGGTCGCCGAGGGCGCCGGAGCCCGCGTTCTCCTTCTTCAGCCGCCAGGTGAGCGGGGAGGCTGGATCGACCAGCCAGTCCTGGAGGTAGGTGGCCCGGACGTGCCGCAGGGTGCCGAGCCGGCCCTCGGCGATGAGCCTGCGGGCATAGGTGATGGCGGGCACCTTGCGGTAGTTGAAACCGACCATCGCGACCTGACCGCGGGCGGCGGCCCGCCGCGCCGCCTCGGTCATGGCCTCCGCCTCCGCGACCGTGTTGGCGAGCGGCTTCTCGCACAGCACGTGCTTGCCCGCCTCCAGGGCCGCGATGGCGATCTCCGCATGGCTGTCGCCGGGGGTGCAGATGTCGACGAGCTGGACGTCGTCCCGGGCGATCAGGGCCCGCCAGTCGGTCTCCGCCGCCGCCCAGCCGAGTCGGTCGGCGGCGGCGTCGACCGCAGTCCGGTCGCGTCCACAGATCGCGGCGAGAGCCGGCCTCATCGGCAGCTCGAAGACATGGCCCGCGGTGCGCCACCCCTGCGAGTGGGCGGCGCCCATGAACGCGTATCCGACCATGCCGACCCCGAGCGTCGGTGCGCTCGCCATCCGCCGGTACGTCGGCGGCGCGGCCGCCTCCTGCTCCGTCTCTTCCCTACGGGCCATCCGGACTTCCTCCTCATCGGTGGTTCGGTGGGTACGGCGGGAGGGTCAGCACCCTCCTGCGGGACGGCTCAGCTGAAGCCCGTCGGCAGGTACTGGTCGATGTTCTCCTTGGTGACCACGGCCGAGTACAGGGTGAGGTTGGTCGGGATCTCCAGCTCGGCGAGCCCTGCCACCCCCTTGGCCTGACCGAGCGCACGGGCCAGGTCGATGGCCGATGCCGCCATGGTGGGCGGGTAGAGAACGGTGGCCTTGAGCACGCTGTTGTCCGCCTTGATGGCGTCCATGGCGGACTTGGCACCGGCGCCGCCGACCATCAGGAACTCGTCGCGGCCGGCCTGCTGGATGGCGCGGAGCGCGCCCACGCCCTGGTCGTCGTCGTGGTTCCAGAGGGCGTCGAACTGCTTCTGGGCCTGAAGGAGCTGGGCCATCTTCGCCTGGCCGGACTCGACGGTGAAGTCGGCCGCCTGACGGGCCACCAGCTTGATGTTGGAGTAGTTCTTCAGCGCGTCGGCGAAGCCCTGGCTGCGCTGCTTGGTGAGCTCCAGGTTGTCGATGCCCGCGAGCTCGACGACCTTGGCGTTCGGCTTGTCCTTGAGCTGTTCGCCGATGTACGTACCGGCGTTGAGCCCCATGCCGTAGTTGTCGCCGCCGACCCAGCAGCGGTAGGCCTGCGGGGAGGCGAAGACGCGGTCCAGGTTGATGACGGGGATGCCCGCCCGCATGGCCTCCAGGCCGACCTGGGTGAGTGCCTTGCCGTCGGCCGGGAGGATGACGAGGACGTCGACCTTCTTGTTGATGAGGGTCTTGACCTGGCCGATCTGGGCGGCGGTGTCGTTGGAGCCCTCGGTGGTCTCCAGGGTCACCTCCGAGTACTTCTTCGCCCGCGACCTGGCGTTCTCGTTGATCGCGTTGAGCCAGCCGTGGTCGGCCTGCGGGCCCGCGAAGCCGATGGTGACGGGCTTGCCCGGCTTGTCGTCGGCGGCGGGGGCGTTGTTCTGGGAAGCGGTGTCCTTCTCCTTGGGATCGTTGCTGGTGCAGGCGGTCAGCAGTGCGCCTGCGGAGATGGCTGCGGTACCGAAGAGCAGTCCTCTGCGGCTGGTTTCTGGCATGGCTGTCAAACCCTTCATCCGGTGCGGCGTGGGATGCGGAACAGGGGAGATCGAGGGAGAGAGAGGGAGACGGGAGGGGGCGTGTCTCCCCGTGGGAGGGGAGGGGTCAGGTCTCCCCGTGGGCCGACGTCCGGCGCTGGACGAGGACGGCGGCGACGATGATCGCGCCCTTGGCGATCTGCTGGACATCGCTCTGCAGGTTGTTGAGCGCGAAGATGTTGGTGATCGTGGTGAAGACGAGGACGCCCAGCACGGAGCCGACGATGGTGCCGCGGCCGCCGCTGAGCAGGGTGCCGCCGATGATCGCGGCGGCGATGGCGTCGAGCTCGTACAGGTTGCCGTTGGTGTTCTGGCCGGAGCCGGACAGGATGATCAGCATGAAGGCGGCGATGCCGCAGCAGAGCCCTGACAGCAGGTAGAGGTAGAGCCGCTGCCGGCGGACGTCGATCCCGGCCAGCCGGGCCGCTTCCGCGTTGCCGCCGACGGCGACCGTGCGCCGGCCGAAGGTCGTACGGTTCAGCACCAGCCAGCCGACCACGGTCACCGCGGCGAACATCATGACCAGCGGGGGGATGCCGAGGACGTACGCGTCCGGCAGACCCAGGTCGAGGACCGACTTGACGGTGACGATCTGCGTCTTGCCGTCGGTGATGTGGAGGGCCAGTCCGCGGGCCGACGCGAGCATCGCCAGCGTCGCGATGAACGGAACCAGCCTGCCGTACGCGATGAGCACACCGTTGACGAGCCCGGCCCCGAGACCGACCAGGACGGCGGTGAGGAGGATGCCCGCGAAGCCGAAGTCCTGGGTGGCGAGCGTCGTCGCCCAGACGGAGGCGAGGGCGACCATGGCGCCGACGGAGAGGTCGATGCCCCCGCTGATGATGACGAAGGTCATGCCGACGGTGACGACGCCGATGACGGACGACTGCGTCAGGATGAGCTGAAGGTTCCCGGTGTCCAGGAACGCGTCGGGTTCGGTGATCCCGCCGACGGCTATGAGCACGGCGAGGACGCCCAGCAGCGAGAGATTGCGGACGTCCGCGCGCAGCCCGAAGGCACGCGGGGATCCGTCCTTCTTCGGGGACGCGGGGACGGACACGGGCGCGGCGCCCTTGTCCGGCCCGCTCTGCTGCGCCGATGAGACGGGCTGCGTCATGACGTCGGGCTCCCTTCCATCACGAGGTCGAGTACGCGGTGCTCGTCGAGCTCCCCGGCATGCGCCGTGTGGACGACACGGCCCTCGCGGAGGACCAGCACCCGGTCGGCGAGGCCCAGGACTTCGGGCACTTCGCTGGATACGAGCAGAACGGCGAGGCCCTCGTCGGCCAGCCGGCGGATCACGGCGTAGAGCTCGGCGCGGGCGCCGACGTCCACCCCGCGGGTCGGTTCGTCGAGCAGCAGAACCCGGCAGCCGCGCAGCAGCCAGCGGGCGAGTACCGCCTTCTGCTGGTTGCCGCCGGAGAGGGTACGGACGGGGGTGTCCGGGTTGTCGGGGCGCAGGGAGAGTTCACGGGTGGCGGCGCGGGCCGCTGCGCGTTCGGCGCCCCGGTCGAGCCAGCCGGCCTTGGAGAAACGGGACATGGAGGAGACCGAGACGTTGCGGGTGACGGACTCGAGCATCAGCAGGGCCTGCGCCTTGCGTTCCTCGGGTGCGAGGCCGATGCCGGCGGCGACGGCGGCGCGCACGCTGCCGGACCGCAGCGGCTTCCCCGCGACCGTGACCCGTCCTGCGGTGGCCTTGCGCGCGCCGTAGATCGTCTCCAGGATCTCGGAGCGTCCCGAGCCGACGAGTCCGGCCAGGCCGACGATCTCGCCGGGCCTCAGCTCCAGGTCGACGGGGTCGAACTCGCCCTTCCTGGTGAGGCCTTCGACCGTGAGGACCGGGGCGGCCCGGGCGCCCTCGGGGAAGACGTCCGGCCGGGGCGGGAAGACGTACTCGACGTTGCGGCCGGTCATCATGGCAACGATGTCGCGCGTCGGTGTGGACTCTGCGGGAAGGCCGACGGCGACGGCCCGGCCGTCCTTGAGTACGGTGACCCGGTCGCCGATCCTGCGGATCTCCTCCAGGCGGTGCGAGATGTAGACGACGGCGACGCCGTCGGCGGTCAGCGAGGCGACGATCCGGAAGAGGTTGTCGACCTCGTCGGGGTCGAGGGCGGCGGACGGCTCGTCCATCACGATGAGGCGTACGTCGTGGGAGAGCGCCCGGGCCATCGACACGATCTGCTGCTGGGCCGCGGAGAGTTCACCCACCGCACGGGCGGGGTCGATCTCCGGGTGGCCGAGCCGTTTCAGCAGGGCGGCGGCCGCGGTGCGGCCCTCGCGGGTACGGACGACGAAGCCGGCGCTGGTGGGTTCATGGCCCAGGAAGACGTTCTCGGCGACCGACAGGCCCTCGACCAGGTCGAGTTCCTGGTAGATGGTGGCGATCCCGAGGCGCATCGCGGTGATCGGGGACTTCAGTACGGCGGGCGCGCCGCACCAGGTGATCTCGCCGTCGTCGGGCTGGTGGGCCCCGGCGAGCACCTTGATGAGGGTGGACTTGCCGGCGCCGTTCTGGCCGAGGAGGCAGTGGACTTCGCCGGCCTGGACCTCCAGGTCCACGCCGTCGAGGGCGCGCACGCCGGGGAAGGACTTGGTGATACCGGACATGGTGAGCAGCGGTGGTTCTGGAGCCATGACAAATCCCCTCGGCGGATGGGGTGTCCCTTGCTCGGGCGGGGGCGGGAGCGCGGGTAGGGGCCGGTGAGCGGGCAGGGCGCAGTGCTGTCCCGGGGCGTTGCCCCGGACCCCGGCCTGGAGCGCGGGGCGGTGCCTTGGTTGCCGGCGGGCAGTGAAGCGGCCGGTGAGGAGCGTTGCGGGTGAGGGGGTTTGGGCGGGGCTGAGGATCAGGCGGGTGAGAAGAGGTGGTCGCTGATGAGCCTGGCCGCGCCGATGACTCCGGCGGCGGGTCCGAGCTCGCCCAGCACGATCGGGAGGTTGCCGGTGGCCAGTGGCAGGGACTGCCGGTAGACCTGGGTCCGGACGCTGGCCAGCAGCGTGTGGCCCAGTCCGGTCACCCCGCCGCCGATCACCACCAGACCGGGGTTGAAGAAGCTGACGAGCCCCGCGATGACCTGTCCGACCCGGTTTCCGCCTTCACGGATCAGGTCGAGCGAGGTGGGGTCGCCGGCGGCCGCGGCGGCGGCGACGTCGGCGGCGGTGAGTTTCCCTGACGCCTCCAGCCGGGCCGCGAGCTCCGCGGACTGTCCGGCACGTGCCGCGTCCTCGGCGTCGCGGGCCAGTGCGGCGCCGCTGAAGTGTGCTTCCAGGCAGCCCCGGTTGCCGCAGGCGCAGGGGCGCCCGTCGGGTTCGACCTGGATGTGTCCGATGTCGCCGGCGCTGCCCGTCGTACCGCGGTGGACCTCTCCGCCGACGACGATGCCGCAGCCGATGCCGGTGCCGATCTTGACGCAGAGGAAGTCGCCCACGGAACGGGCGACGCCCGCGTGCTGCTCCCCCATCGCCATCAGGTTCACGTCGTTGTCGACCATGACGGGGCAGCCCAGTTCCTGGCTGAGCGCCTCGCGGACGGGGAAGCCGTCCCAGCCGGGCATGATCGGCGGCGCGACCGGGATGCCTTCGGGGAAGCGGACCGGTCCCGGTACGCCGATGCCCGCGCCGTCGAACCCTTCGGCGAGCCCGGAGGCCCGGAGCTTGGCCGCCATGGACAGCACCTGCTCGAAGATGGCGACGGGACCTTCACGTACGTCCATGGGGTGGTTGAGGTGGCCCAGGACCTCCAGCTCCGCGTTGGTGACCGCCACATCGACCGAGGTGGCGCCGATGTCGACGCCGAGGAAGCGCAGTGCCGGGGCGAGCCGGATGTTGTGCGAGCGACGCCCGCCGCGGGATGCGGCGAGTCCGTCGGCCACGACAAGGCCGGTCTCCAGCAGTCTGTCCACCTCGACGGCGAGCTTGGAGCGGGAGAGATCGACCTGATCCCCCAGCTGTGCCCGTGAGTTGGGCCCGCCGTCGCGCAACAGCCGGAGCAGTCGCGCCTGATGTGCATTCGCGGGTCGTGCCGTCATACGTCTCACGTGCCCCTCCCCGCCACATCGGCCTGTCCGTCGGGCTTTGGAGGGGAACGTAGCAGCGGTTGCCGGGAGTGGGAAGAAGTTGCGCAGGAATCCGCCTCAACTTTCTCCACCTTGAGGACAAAGGGGTGCGACCGGGAGCCGTGCCAGTCGCCGGGCACGCAGGAGCCCCCGACCGCCGGGGGCTGGTTCCTCAGCCGGCGTTCGAGGGCATGAGAGTGCGGGATCAGCTCTCTTCGCGCTGGTGGTACGTCTTCCGGGTGTGCTCGGTGTGCGCTCGCATGACCGCCGTCGCCCGCTGCTCGTCGCGCGAGGAGATCGCGGCGATCAGGGAGCGGTGTTCGATCCAGGACCGGGTTCCGCGCTGCCGGGCGACGGGGGTGTAGTACCAGCGGACCCGGGCATCCACCTGTCCGGCGAGTTCGGCGAGGACGACGTTGCCGGCCAGCTCCATGACCTTGGCGTGGAAGGCGGCGTTGGTCGCCACCGCCAGGTCCACGTCGTCGTCGGCGACGGCCTGCTCCCCCTTGGCGCAGAGCTCCTCCAGGGCGGCGATGCCCGCCGTGGAGGAGTTGGCGGCGGCCAGCCGGGCGGCCTCCGCCTCCAGGAGTGCACGGACCGACAGCAGCTGGTCCGCCTCCTCCTCCGTGGGCTCGTGGACGAACGCGCCCTGGGCGGGGCGCAGATCGACCCACCCCTCGGTGTTGAGCCGTTGCAACGCCTCACGCACCGGTTGCCGGGACACGCCGAGATGCCCGGCCAGCTCACTCTCGACCAGATGCTGGCCGGGGCGGAGCGCCCGGGTGGTGATGAGTTCGAGCAGCGCCTCATAGACGCGCTCGCGCAGCGGGCCGGGCCGTTCCAGCTTCGGCACAGCCCCCAGCGGCAGTCCTGTGGACAACATCGCGGTCCCCCTCCGGGCGACGAGCAATTGCTTATCGTCTACAGTCTACCGAGCACAACGCCCCTCAGGGACAGCGGATCACCTGTCCCGCATAACTGAGGTTCCCGCCGAAGCCGAAAAGCAGGGCCGGAGCACCGCTGGCGACCTCGCCGCGCTCCACCAGCTTGGACAGGGCCATCGGAATCGAGGCCGCGGACGTATTGCCCGAATCCACCACATCCCGCGCAATGACCGCGTTGACGGCGCCGATCTTCCTGGCGACGGGTTCGATGATCCTCAGATTGGCCTGGTGCAGCACCACCGCGGCGAGGTCCTCGGGGGTGATTCCCGCCTTCTCGCACACCTTGCGCGCGATGGGCGGCAGCTGGGTGGTGGCCCAGCGGTAGACGGACTGGCCCTCCTGGGCGAAGCGCGGCGGCGTCCCCTCGATCCGTACCGCGTCCCCCATCCCGGGCACGGAACCCCACAGCACCGGCCCGATGCCGGGCCTGCCCTCGGCGCCGGAGTCGGCGACGACGACGGCCGCACCGGCTCCGTCCCCCATCAGGACACAGCTGGAGCGGTCGGTCCAGTCGACGATGTCGCCCATCTTGTCGGCACCGATCACGAGGGCGCGCGTGGCCGCACCCGCCCGGACGGCGTGATCGGCGGTGGCGAGGGCGTGCGTGAAACCGGAACAGACCACGTTGATGTCCATCACCGCGGGCGAGGACATGCCGAGGCGCGCGGCGACCCGGGCGGACATGCTCGGCGAGCGGTCGATCGCGGTGGAGGTGGCGACCAGGACCAGGTCGATGTCGGCCGGCTGCAGACCGGCCGCGGCGAGAGCCTTGGCCGCCGCGTGCGCGGCGAGTTCGTCCACCGGCTCATCGGGGCCACCGAGGTGCCGCGTCTTGATGCCGACGCGGCTGGTGATCCACTCGTCGCTGGTGTCGACCATCGCCGCCAGATCGTGGTTGGTGAGCACCTTGGCGGGCTGATAGTGGCCGAGCGCCACGACACGTGAGCCGGTCATATTCAGATTCCCCTCGCTACATATGGCAGGAACCATCCAGTCTTGGTCGCTACCGCCCGGTACAGGGGCACGTGATCCCACAGGAATACCGGCCGGAGGTTGGAGGCTTGACAACAGCCCCGATCCCCTGAACCGCATACTGCAGACAATATTCTGTCGCTTGAGCACGTTGTCGGAGCTGCTCGCGTCGCCCGCCGATGTGTCGCCGACGCCGCGGGCCGCCGATTGGATCAGGGAGTACGAGGCGGAACCCGGCTGCTTCGGCGCCGACGCGGCCCGCCCCAATAGGGAGCCGAAGCCCGACGACGACCTCCACGTCCGGGACACGACAAGTGCGTCCAGTGCTGGAAGTGCGTCGACGCGTGCGGCGAGCAGCGGCGGAACACCTTCGCGATCGCGGTCGCGGGGCGCGGCTTCGACGCCCGTGTCTCGACCGAACAAGGGGTGCCGCTCACCGACTCGGCGTGCGTGTACCGCGGCAACTGCATCGAGGTGTGCCCGGCCGGGGCGCTCTCCTTCAGGACCGAGTCCGGCATGCGGGCGGCCGGGACGTGGGACGAACCGGCGCCGACGGAGACCACCACCGTCTGCGCGTACTACGGAGTCGGCCGCAACGTCATGCTCCATGTGCAGGACAATGAGATCGTCAAGGTCACCTCGCCGCACGACAACCCGGTGGCCCACGGCAACCTCTGCATCAAGGGCCGTTTCGGCTTCCAACACGTACAGAATCGGGTCTGACTTCATGGGACGGGTCACCGAGCGCCGCCGCACCATCCGCATCCGGGACGGGGCCGTCTCCACCCGCCCGGACACCCTCGTCGCCGAGGAGCCCCTGGAGATCCGGCTGAACGGCAAGCCGCTCGCCATCACGATGCGCACCCCGGGCGACGACTTCGCGCTGGCGGCCGGCTTCCTGGTGAGCGAGGGCGTGATCGGTGAGGGCCCCGAGGTGCAGTCGATCGTGTACTGCGCCGGGGCGACCGCCGACGGGGTGAACACGTACAACGTCGTGGACGTGAAACTCGCGCCCGGTGTCGTGGTCCCCGACATCACGCTGGAGCGCAACGTCTACACGACGTCCTCCTGCGGCCTGTGCGGCAAGGCCAGCCTGGACGCGGTGCGCACCACGACCCGGCACCCGATCGCCGACACTCCCCCGGTCCGGGTCGGACCCGAGCTGCTGGCCGCCCTCCCCGACCGGTTGCGCGCCTCGCAGCGGGTCTTCGACCGGACCGGAGGTCTGCACGCGGCGGCGCTGTTCTCCGAGACGGGCGAGCTGATCGACGTACGGGAGGACGTCGGCCGCCACAACGCGGTCGACAAGCTGGTCGGCCGCGCCCTCACCGACAACCGGCTGCCGTTGTCCCGGTCGATCCTGCTGGTCTCGGGGCGGGCCTCCTTCGAGCTGGCTCAGAAGGCGGTGATGGCCGGTATCCCGATGCTGGCTGCCGTCTCGGCGCCGTCGTCCCTCGCGGTCGACCTGGCGGCGGAGACCGGCCTGACCCTGATCGGCTTCCTGCGGGGACCGTCCATGAACGTGTACGCGGGAGAGCACCGCATCGCCCTGGAGGCGACGCCCGTCCAGGGGCAGGGGGCGCCCCGCCCGCTGCACGGGTAGGTACGGGCCGGCGGGTGGCCTCGGGGCACCCGCCTCGGTCACCCGCCTCGGGGCACCCGGTGAGAGGTCGACGGACAGCCCTGAGAGGTCCGGCCGGCGGGGAGCGCGCCCTGCGACGGCCGGCCTCAGCCCACCGGTGCGACCTCCGGCGCGACCCCGGTGCCGTCGGTGAGCGCTTCCTGCGGGTCGCGGGCCCGCCGCTTCGCGATCACCGCGCACACCATGAGCTGCATCTGGTGGAAGAGCATGAGCGGAAGCACGGCGAGGCTCGCCTGCGCGCCGAACAGGACACTGGCCATCGGCAGCCCCGAGGCGAGGCTCTTCTTCGAGCCGGCGAACTGAATGGCGATGCGGTCCTCGCGGCCGAAACCGAGCCGCTTCGCCCCGTACCAGCTCACCGCGAGCAGCAGCGCGAGCAGCACCGCCTCGGCGGCGAGCAGCGCGCCGAGGCGGGCCGGGGTGACCTGGTGCCAGATGCCCGCGACCATGCCCTCGCTGAACGCCGTGTAGACGACGAGCAGGATCGAGCCGCGGTCGACATAACCGAGGACCTTCTTGTGCCGGGCGATGAAGCCGCCGATCCAGCGGCGCAGCAGCTGACCCGCGACGAACGGCAGCAACAGCTGGACGCCGATCTTCAGCAGGGCGTCCGCGGAGAACCCGCCGCCGCTGTTGCCGAGGAGTGCCGCCGCGAGCAGCGGTGTGACGAAGATGCCGGCGATCGAGGAGAAGGAGCCCGCGCAGATCGCGGCGGGCACGTTGCCGCGGGCTATCGAGGTGAAGGCGATCGACGACTGGATCGTCGAGGGGACGAGGCAGAGGAAGAGGAATCCGCTCTGCAGCTGGGGCGTCAGCACGTACGGCACGAGCCCCCTGCTCGCCAGGCCCAGCAGCGGGAAGGCGACGAACGTGCAGGCCAGTACGGTGAGGTGGAGCCGCCAGTGCTTGACCCCATCGAGGGCTTCGGCGGTGGAGAGCCGCGCGCCGTAGAGGAAGAAGAGGAACGCGACCGCCCCGGTGGAGGCCCCGCCCGCCACATCTGCGGCAGCACCGGAGGCCGGCAGCAGCGCCGCGAGCACGACGGTGCCGATCAACGCCAGGATGTACGGGTCGATCGGCAGCCAGGACGGCAACTGCAGGGTGCGGCGGCTCATGTGCTCCACGTGTCTCTCGTTCGGTCGTGCCCACCCATCCTGCTCCCGATCAGCTACATCGGGAATCCCGCATACCGCTCTGACTGTCATCACGAATCGCGATAGCCTGGCACCATGTACGACCCCGCACAGCTGCGCACCTTCCTCGCCGTCGCCCAGACCCTCAGTTTCACCGCGGCCGCCCGCCGGCTCGGGGTCCGGCAGTCCACGGTGAGCCAGCACGTGCGACGGCTGGAGGACGCGACCGGGCGCCAGTTGTTCACCCGGGACACGCACCGGGTCGATCTGACGGTGGACGGCGAGGCGATGCTCGGCTTCGCCCGGACGATCCTGGAGGCCCACGAACGGGCGTCGGCGTTCTTCACCGGCACCCGGCTGCGCGGGCGGCTTCGCTTCGGGGCGTCGGAGGACTTCGTGCTGACGAGGCTGCCGGAGATCCTGCAGGCGTTCCGCAGGGATCATCCGGAGGTCGAGCTGGAGCTGACGGTGGAGCTGTCGGGGACGCTGCACCAGCAGCTGGCGGCGGGCCGTCTCGATCTGGTGCTCGCCAAGCGGCGGGCCGGCGACACCCACGGCGAGCTGGTCTGGCAGGACGCGCTGGTCTGGATCGGGGCTCCGCGGCTGCGGATCGACCCGGACCGCCCGGTGCCGCTGATCCTCTTCCCGCCGCCGGGCATCACCCGGGCCCGTGCGCTGGAGGTCCTGGAGGAGCAGGGCCGCTCGTGGCGGGTCGCGTGCACGAGCGGCAGCCTCAGCGGGCTGATCGCGGCCGCCCACGCGGGGCTCGGCGTGATGGCCCACAGTCGCGGCCTGGTCCCGCCCGGACTGGCCCCGGTGGCGGTGAGGGCGGGGCTGCCGGACCTCGGCGACGTGGACTTCGTCCTGCTGCACGGCCGCCGGCGGGACGGTGCACAACAGGCGGCGGACGCACTGGCGGCGGCGATCCTGGCGGGCGGCGACCGGCTGATCCGGCCGCGCGGCGGAATCGGTGCGATAGGTGCGCAGAACCGTGCATGACGGGGTGCCGGGAGGGGGAGAATGGTCGGGACGCGGCAGAGCCGCCGGTTCGGCCCGGCGCGGTCGGCTCGACGGATCCGGACCGATCGCCCGTATCCGTACAGAATGCGGTGATCGCGGCGTACAGATTCGGTGGAGATTCCCGCGCGAGCCACTTACTCCATGGTCGGAAGCGTGCCCGGGCCTTGCCCATCTGGCCGGATTTCACCACCCGACCCGTGCATGCGGCACCTGGTACGGACAGTGTGCGGCTCTCCCGCAGCGGCGCCCGGTGGGGTAGCGTCACGGCGCTGTGCGGAGCGCCACAAGGAGCAGGTCATTGCGTGAGTTCACTGTCCCACCCATGGCGGCCGCGCCCCACGTAGGCGGGCTCGCGGATGTCGTGTTCGACTACGCCGAGGAGGATCCGCACCGGGTCGCTCTCGGCCGGAAAGACGCGGCCGGACGCTGGCGGGATGTCACCTCGGCGACGTTCCGCGACGAGGTGCTGGCACTGGCCAAGGGGCTGATCGCGCACGGGGTGCGGTTCGGCGACCGGGTCGCCCTGATGTCGCGCACCCGTTACGAGTGGACCCTCTTCGACTTCGCCCTGTGGACGGTCGGCGCGCAGTCCGTGCCGGTCTATCCGACGTCCTCGGCCGAGCAGGTCCTGTGGATGCTGCACGACGCCGAGGTGTCGGCGGTCATGGTCGAGCACGAGGACCACGCGATGACGATCGCGTCGGTGATCGACCGGCTGCCGCAGCTGAAGCGGCTGTGGCAGCTGGACGCCGACGCGGTGACCGAGCTGTTCGGGGCCGGCGCCCACATCGACGACGAGGTCGTGCACCGCCACCGGCGCGCGGTGACGCCCGACTCGGCGGCGACCGTCATCTACACCTCCGGCACGACGGGACGCCCGAAGGGCTGTGTGATCACGCACGCCAACTTCATGTTCGAGACGGACACCATGGCCCTGCGCTGGGAGTCGGTCTTCCACTCCAAGCCGGGTGACGAGGCGTCGACGCTGCTCTTCCTTCCGCTGGCGCACGTCTTCGGGCGGATGGTGGAGGTCACGGCGATTCGCGGACGGGTGAAACTCGGCCACCAGCCGGAGCTGTCGGCGAAGGCGCTGATGCCGGACCTGGTGACGTTCCGTCCCACTTTCATCCTGGCGGTGCCGTACATCTTCGAGAAGGTCTTCAACGGTGCCCGGCGCAAGGCCGAGGCGGAGGGCCGGATCGGGCCGTTCGACAAGGCCGTCGACGTCGCGGTGAAGTACGCGGAGGCGATGGAGGCGCGGGCGTTCGGCATGGGTCCCGGGCCGTCCGCCGGGCTGCGGATGCAGCACCAGTTCTTCGACAAGGTCGTGTACAAGAAGGTGCGCGAGGCGATGGGCGGCCGGATCCGGCACGCCATGTCGGGCGGCTCGGGGATGGAGCGGCAGCTCGGGCTGTTCTTCGCCGGCGCGGGCGTCACCGTGTACGAGGGGTACGGGCTGACCGAGACGACGGCCGCGGCCACGGCCAACCCCCCGGAGCGCACCCGGTACGGCACGGTGGGGCAGCCGATCCCCGGCACGTCGGTGCACATCGCCGACGACGGCGAGATATGGGTGTACGGCGCCAACGTGTTCGGCGGTTATCTGGGCGACCCGAAGGCCACCGACGCGGTGCTGAACGAGGGCTGGCTGTCCACCGGCGACCTGGGGGCGCTGGACGAGGACGGCTATCTGACGATCACCGGGCGCAAGAAGGAGATCCTGGTGACGTCCGGCGGCAAGAGCGTCTCCCCGGCCGGTCTGGAGGAGCGGGTACGGGCGCATCCGCTGGTGGCGCAGTGCATCGTGGTCGGCAACGACCGGCCGTACATCGCGGCGCTGGTCACCGTCGACCAGGAGGCCGTGGAGCACTGGCTCGCGATGCAGGGGCGGCAGGCGCTTTCCCCGGGGGAACTGGTGCGGGACCCGGATCTGGAGATGGAGGTCCGGCGTGCGGTGGTGGCCGCGAACACGGCGGTCTCCCAGGCCGAGTCGATCCGTACGTTCCGGATCCTGGCCCACCAGTTCACCGAGGAGCACGGCCTGCTCACGCCGTCGCTGAAACTGAAGCGCAAGGCGATCGAGACCGCGTACGCGTCCGAGGTGGACGCGCTCTACCGCTGACCTGGCCCGGTCCGTGCGCGGACCGGGGCGATCGCCGCACGGACCGTACCCGCGGCTCCGGGCAAATGCTGCCGCGGCGGCGCGCCCGGGAGTACCGTTCCGGCGAAAACGGCGCGCGGACGGGGAATGTGCGGGCCGTCTTGATCGTTCACTCTGGGAGTCCCACCCCACAACGTTAGGATCGACCGCTCGTGAGCCAGGTCCCCTCCCTCACCCTCAACAACGGCGTCGAGATGCCGCAGCTCGGTTTCGGAGTCTGGCAGGTGCCGGACGACGAGGCCACGGCCGCGGTCGCCACGGCCATCGAGTCCGGGTACCGCAGCATCGACACCGCCGCGATCTACCGGAACGAGGTGGGCACCGGAAAGGCGATCGCGGCCTCCGGTGTCGCCCGCGAGGACCTCTTCGTCACCACGAAGCTGTGGAACACGGAGCAGGGATACGATGCGACGCTGCGCGCCTTCGACGCCTCCCTCGACAAGCTGGGTCTCGACTACGTCGACCTGTACCTGATCCACTGGCCGGTGCCGGCCAAGGACGCTTACGTGGACACGTACCGGGCGTTCGAGAAGATCTACGCCGACGGCCGCGCGAAGGCCATCGGTGTCTCGAACTTCCTCCCCGAGCACCTGGAGCGACTGCTGGGCGAGACCTCCGTGGTCCCGGCGCTCAACCAGATCGAGCTGCACCCGCAGCTCCAGCAGGCCGAGTCGCGTGCGCTGCACGCCAAGCACGGCATCGCGACCGAGGCCTGGTCGCCGCTCGGCTCGGGCAAGGGCCTCCTGGAGGTCCCGACCGTCGTCGCGGTGGCGCAGAAGCACGGCCGCACCCCGGCCCAGGCGGTGCTGCGCTGGCACCTGCAGACGGGCAACGTGGTGATCCCCAAGTCCGTGACCCCGTCGCGGATCGCGGAGAACATCGACGTGTTCGGCTTCGAGCTGGACGCCGACGACCTGGCCGCGTTCGCGGCGCTGGACGAGGGCAAGCGGCTCGGCCCGAACCCGGGCGAGTTCAACCTCGGCGCCTGAGGCCAGACGTACCGCCTCTGATACACCTGTGACCGCCGCCCGGCCCTGAGCCGGGCGGCGGTTTCGCCGTACAAGCCGTACAAGCCGTACAAGCCCCATGAAGGGACCGGATATGACCGGGGACACCGCACCCGTCGTCGGGGCGGGTCTTTACCGGCTGCGCAATGTGGGCAGCGGGCTGGTGCTGGAGGTGCGGGACGCCGCGAAGGGCGGCGGCGCTCCGGTGCAGCAGAACGAGGAGGCCGCCGACGGATCGGCTGCCCAGCACTGGGAGTTCGTCCCCGTCCACGAGGGCGCGGCCCTGCACCACGTGGTCAACGCCCACAGCGGCAAGCGGCTGGACGTGCGCGGCGCCTCCACGGAGAACGGGGCCGTGATCCAGCAGTGGCGGGCGAACAACTTCGGTGCGCAGGAGTGGCTGATCGAACGCCATCTGGAGGCGCCGGGCACCGTGACGCTCGTCAGCTTCGTGAGCGGACTGGTCCTGGAGGTCGCCGACGGAAGCACGGCGAGGGGGGCGTCCGTGCAGCAGTGGGAGGACACCGACTCCCCCGGCCAGTGGTGGCGGATGGAGCCGGTGTCCGGCACGTCCTGATGCGCTCTCCGGCTCAGTCGCGGCGTTGCAGGATGTAGAGGTCCACGGCATCGGGGTCGCCGACGTAGACGAAGAGCTTCGGACGGCCGGAGGTCCCGAACACCTCCCAGGGGTCCATGGAACAGTCGTCCACGGACACCTCCACCTCCTGGGACCACGGTCCGGCACCCGACTGGTACTGCCAGGTTCCGGTGCCGGTGCACCGGTGCACGACGGGTTCGAAGGAGTCGTCGTTCTCGAACGTCTCCACGCGGTCGGCCATGGCCCTGCCGTCTGCCGCGAGGGTGAGCGTGCCACCCTTCCCGTCGGCCCATGTCCCGGTGACCTGTTGGGCGCTCAGCCACGGCGGCTCGTACCCGATCCCGGCGTGCAGGCCGATCCCGGCGAGCAGACCGGCGGTGGCGACAGCGAGTGTTCCGTAAAGCGCCACCTGTCCGAACATCACGCCGCCGGAGAGCGGAGGGCGGTCCGGCAACAGCAGCCTGCGGGCGACCAGAGCCGCGGCGGCGAGCGCCGCCGTCACCGCGAGCCACCCACCGAGACCCACCGAGGGACCGGCATCCGTGAGCAACGCCGCGGCCAGGGACGGCAGAGCGGTCACCCCGGCCGCAAGCGCCGGGACCCACCACCACGCCTCGCGCCCCGAGAACCTGCGGCCGGTCCATCCGGCCACCACCAGCAGCGGCATCACGACGCCGAGGGACAGCAGATAGCCGAGGACCGCGCCGGCCGCCGCAGCGAACGGCACCAGCACGATCAGGAGGAAGACTCCCAACACGCTGTACGGACCGCCCGGGCTCTCCTCGGTCTGGCCCCACACGAAGAACGCGATCGCCCCGATCACGGCCTCGACGAACAGCACCGACATCGAAGTCACCAGCACGGCACCGAACTTGTCCCTCACGCGCGTCTGCGCCTGCCCCGGATCCCACTTTTCTGAACGCATTCAAATCCCCTCCGCCCCGCATCCTCCTCCCTGCGGAGCGGGTCTGTACACCGACCCCCTCCGTCAAGTGCCCTCCCGCACGGGAGCCGGGGCCGGAGCCGGGCACAGGCAGGCCCCTCCCCCACCGGGAGATGCGTGCGGCGACGCGGACGGGCCTCCTCAGGCGCGGCGGCGGCCCAGGTGGACCGTGCGGGCCATGAGCAGGTAGGTGTCGCGGCGGCGGTGCAGTCCGGCCGGGTCCTCGGGGTCGAGCAGCCGGTCCAGCACCGCGACGTCCTCGGCATCGAGCCGGTCGCGCAGCCCGTCGCGGCGGCGGGTGAGATCGGCGACGACGTGGTCACGCGCGACGTCACCGAGGGGCGCGGCCAGGTCGAGCAGGAAGCTTCGGGTGCCCTGCGGGGTGAGGCCCACCGCGGTGAACAAGGCGGCCCAGTCCTCGTTCTCCCGCCGGGCGTCGGGAAGCACGGCACGCATCTCCTCGAAGACCTCGGCCTGCACCGCCTCCATCCGGGCCTCCAGGCCGGGGCGGCCGAAGCCGAGGTCGCGCGGGAGCTGGCGCGGCTGCAGGCCGCCCTCGACGAGCGCGACGGTGCCGCCGGGGTTCAGCGACGAGGCGAATCCGGCCAGCACGGCGCGTTGGTCGCCCATGTGATGGAGCGTGTTGCCCGCCCACACCAGGTCCGCCCGCCCCAGCTCCGCGAGGCCGGCCGGGATGTCGGCGTGCAGGGTGGAGACCCGGTCCCCGAGCCCGAGCCGCTGCGCGCGGTCGCGGGTGCGCTCCAGCAGGGCGGGCGTTCCGTCGACGGCGACGACCTCCGCCTCGGGGAACGCCTCGGCGAGCAGGCAGGAGATCACGCCCGGCCCGCTGCCGATGTCCAGGACTCGGCGCACCTCGGGTGCGTCGGGCAGACCGGCGATCCAGCGGGCCGCCTCCGTGTACTGCTCACTGCTGAGCTCGGCGTTCTGCTCCAGCAGCGGGCCCATGACGTCCCAGTCGAAGTCGGCGGGGTCGTGGTGGTTTCCGTGGGCACCGCCGTGCCCGTGGTCGTGTCCCTGGCTGCCGTCGTGGTGGTGTCCGTGCGCGGTGTGGTTGCTCATGGGCTCAGCCTCGACACACCTCGACGGTGGCGCAAACTTTGTTGCCGTTACGGCAAGTCCCCGCTCGCACCTACCTGCGGCGGAACGCCAGCAGCCGGTACTCCGGTTCGGCGCGACGGCGGTCGGGATCGGGCAGCGCGGTCAGGACCCGGGCGAGCCGTTCGGCCGCCGCCCCCTCAAGGGCCAGACGCGAGGCGAAGTAGCCGCGCCGCACGCCCTGGGCGGCGTCCTGAGGCGTCCGCCCCTGTCCGTACCCACGGAAGACGGCACTGCCCACCACGTCGAGACCGGACGCGGCGCCGTACTCGACGATCAGCTCCGTACCGTCGGCGGGACTCGGTGCCAGATATGGGGCGAACGCCTCGTCGATGTCGCTGCCGACGTCATGTGCCGCGTCCTTGTCGACCGTGGTGACGAACACTCCGCCGGGCCGCAGCACCCGCGCCGCCTGGGCCACCACCGCCCGCACGGCCCCTTCCTCACGCAGCAGGTGCAGCAGCCAGACCGCCGTCACCGCGTCGACCGCGGCGTCGGGCAGGGGCAGCCGGCGTGCGTCGGCGAGCACCACCGCACCGACGCGCCGCCGGGCGACGTGGGCCATGCCGTGGGCGGCGTCGGAGCCGAACACCCGCAGACCGGGGCGGCCGCCTGCGATCCGCTCGGTGACCAGTCCGGTGCCGCAGCCGATGTCCAGCAGCGTGCGGGTGGCGGGAGGGACCAGGCCGAGCACCGCGCCGGCGGCCGCCTCCGCCCGGGGCACGCCGCCGCGCGTGGCGTCGTAGGTCGCCGCTTCGTCGTCGTAGTCCAGCATCCGGCCGACTGTACGACATGGCCCGTAGTCGCCGCGTACAGAGCTGACACCCGTATTGCCGCTGGGCCACCTGGGCCATAACTTGCCGTTATGGAGCTGGAGTTGCGCCATCTGCGAACCGTACGTGCCATTGCCGACACCGGCAGCCTCACCAAGGCGGCCGCCACTCTCGGGCTTGCCCAGCCCGCTCTGAGCGCACAGCTGCGGCGGATCGAGAAGGCGCTGGGCGGCCCGCTGTTCGACCGGGACCACACCGGTGCGCGGCCGACGCTCCTGGGCGAACTGGTGCTGGAACGGGCGCGGGTGGTGCTGCCGGCCGTCAGCGAGCTCCAGGAGGAGGCGGTGCGGTTCGCGAACGCGTGGGGGGCCATGGAGCGGTTCCGGCTGGGCGGCACGCACGGACCGCTGCTCGGCGGGCTCGTCGACCGGCTGGCCGCGGCGCACCCGGCGGCGCCGGTTTCCACGTACACCTCATGGTCGGTTGCGGAGCTGGCTGCCCAACTGGTCGACGGCAGGCTCGACTTCGTCCTCATCGGGGCTTGCGGCGAGAGCCCGCCGCCGGTCGCCGACCGGCTGGAGTGGCAGGTCGTCGGAATCGATCCTGTCTTCGTGATGCTGCCGGAGAGCCATCCGCTGGCCCGGGAGGCGGAGCTGGAGCTCTCCGCGCTGGCGGACGAGTGCTGGGCGGATGTGCCCGGCGACGGCTGCTTCGCGGACTGCTTCGTGGCCGCCTGCGCGCGGGCCGGCTTCAGCCCGGTGTCGGTGTACGAGACGGACACCGCGTCGGTCGTCCATCTGGTGCAGGTGGGACGCGCGGTCGGGCTGTGCCGCGCGACGTTCCCGCCGACGCCGGGCGTGGTGACCCGCCCGGTGACCGGCTCACCGCTCAGCTGGCGCCATCTGCTTGGCTGGCACCCCCGGTCGGCGGCCGCATCGGCAGCGGCCGGAGCGGTGAGCGGGCACACCCGGGCGGCCTACGCCCAGGCGGTGCAGCGGAGCGACACCTACACACGCTGGCTCGCCGCGCATCCGCGCTTCGGCGCCGCTTCCTGACGAGCCCCCGGCTACTCCGCACCGTGTCCCGGGGCGACGGCCTCGACCCTGGCGGCCAGCCCCAGGTCCTTCTCGGTGACCTTTCCGCCCGCGTCGTGGGAGTTCACGGACAGCGCGACCGTGTTGTAACCGAGCGTGAGATCGGAGTGGTGGTTCAGCTCATCCTGGATCTGGGCGACGTGCACGGTGAGACCGGCGGCGGCGAAGTGTGACGGGAGGCGGTAGGTGCGGGTGATCCGGTCCCCTTCCAGCGTCCAGCCGGGCAGTTCGCGCAGCCGGTTCTCGATCTCGTCCTGGGGCAGCGGTGCGGCAGGCATGCGGTGGCTCCTCGCTAGGGCCTTGCTGGTCGATGATGCCGGTGACGTTACGGTCTCGGTATGACAACTGTCGCGCTTGACACGGGGGTAGGGCCGCTGCTGCGCAGCTGGCGGGAGCGTCGCCGGATCAGCCAGCTGGAGCTGGCGCTGCGGGCCGACTCGTCGGCCCGGCACATCTCCTTCATCGAAACAGGCCGTTCCCGCCCCAGCGAGGAGATGGTCCTGCGGCTGGCCGGCCATCTGGACGTGCCGGTGCGGGAACGCAACGCCCTTCTGGTGGTGGCCGGTTACGCACCGCGGTACACGGAGACCGCGCTCGGCGACCCGGCGATGGGTGCGCTGCGCGAGGGCATGGACCGGCTGCTCCAGGGGTACGACCCGTATCCGGCGTTCGTCGTCGACGGCCTGTACACGGTGGTGGCGGCCAATCAGGGGATGACCCGGATGCTGGACGGGGTGGCGGAGCATCTGCTCACCCCGCCGCTGAACGCGATGCGCCTCACGCTGCACCCTGAGGGGCTGGCTCCGCGGATCCGTAATCTGCGCGAGTGGCGGGCCGATCTGCTGGCTCAGATGGAGCGTCAGATCGCCCTGGTCCGTTCGGCGGAGCTGCGTGCCCTGTACGAGGAGGTCGCGGACTATCCCGTACCCGTGGGGGCGGATGGTGACGCGGACCGGTCCGCACCCTCGTCCTCGGTTCCGTTCGCCCTGCCCCTGGTGATCGAGCACGGGGGGCGGTCGCTCTCCTTCGTCGCGTCCATCGCGACGTTCAACACCCCCATGGACGTGACGGTCGCGGAGCTGGCCATCGAGACGCTGCTGCCGGCCGACCCGGCCACCGCCGCGTATCTGAGGTCGCTCATTTGCTGACGACGGGCAGTGCCCACGGGGCGTCCGCCCTGGCCAGGACCTGCGCGGCCAGACACACCACGCCGAGGATCACGACGGCCAGCAGGAGCGGCAGGATCGGATGACCGTGCAGCACGGCCACCGCCCCGACGAGGGCGCCCGCCAGCATGGCGGCGGCCGAGAGGACCCGGCGGCCCGCCTTGCTGCCGGGGCCTCCGGCCAGTCGGCCGTCGGAGGCGATGCCGGTGATGGTCAGGGTCAGCACGGTCGTCTTGAGATCGGGGACGGCGAGCGCCCGTGCGAGGGAGTTCTGCAGGCCGAGGCCCAGGGCGAGCAGCACGATGAGGGTGAAGCGCACACCGCCGGTGTACGGGCTGCCCGAGAAGAGCGTGACGACCAGGGCGGCCAGGACGCACACCGTTTCCGCGCACAGGGCGTGCAGCAGCATGCGACCGCGGTGGGCGTGGGAGCGGTGGACGATCCGCCCTCCGGCCACCGCCCCCACCACGAACCCGCCGAGGGCGACGAACGAGGCGGCCAGGGAGAACCCCGGAGCTCCGGCGAAGGCGAACCCGGCGAAGACCACGTTGCCGGTCATGTTCGCGACGAACACCCGGCCGAGCTCCAGATAGCTGACGGCGTCGACCAGTCCGGTGACGACGGTCAGGGCGAGCATCAGCGGCGGCAGCGGTCCGTGCCGGTCGTTCATGTCCGGTACGAGGGTGGTCCATGCCTCACGCAGTACTACGGGCACGGGCATGGGCATGGGCACCGGCACGCTCCGATCACAAAATGGGGTGATCAGGATTGTGCCGTCGTGGCCGGGCCCCAACGCCATGGCCGATGCGCGTCGCCCCTGTTCCGCTCGAACGGCGCAGGGGCGACGGACCGGCACATGGCCGGATCGGTGGAGGCAACGGGCACCACGCGCCCCTTTGCCGGGGAAGCGCGGGCGGCACGCGCGCCCGTTGCCGAGGACGCCGGGCGGCACGCGCGCCCGATATCGAGGACGCCGGCTACACGCGCGCCCCGTTGTCGAGCGGGTCGCGCTGCCCGGCCCCGGACTTCCTGCGCGGGGTGCGGGCGGGCGGCGGGGCCTTGCTGCTGCGCTCCAGGAGCAGGGCGGCGGGTACGGCGGTCATGACCGAGGAGTACGTACCGACGACGATGCCGATCAGCAGGGCGAGGGCGAAGTCGGCGAGGGAGTCGCCGCCCAGCACCGCCAGCGCGACGAGGATGAACAGGGCACCCATCCCGGTGTTGACGGTTCTGGGGACGGTCTGCAGGACGGCCCGGTTCGCCACGTCCGCCAGGGGCTGCCTACGGGCCTTCGCCCACAGTTCCCTGACCCGGTCGAAGACGACGACCGAGTCGTTGACGGAGTACCCGATGACGGTGAGGAGCGCCGCCAGGAAGATGCCGTCGACGGTGCGCCCCAGCCAGGCGAAGGCCCCGACCAGGATGATCACGTCATGGACGAGCGCGCCGACGGAGGCCACGGCGAACGTCCACCGGAACCGGATCGCGAGATAGCCCAGTTGGACGAGTACGGCGATGGCCAGGGCGATCAGTGCGTTGCGCCGCAGTTCGTCGCCCAGGCTGGGGCCGATGAGTTCGTCGCGGACCTTGGTCGTCTCGCCGCCCTCGGCGGCGAGGGCGGCGCGCAGTGCGTGTTCGCCGTCGTTGTCCAGGTTCCCGGTCCGCACCGAGATGTCACCGGCGCCGGCCGTGGTGACCTCCGCGTCGCCGAAGCCCGCACCGGCCAGCGCGGTGCGCGCGCTCTCCACGTCGACGGGACGGCTGGTGGCGTACTCGACGAGCCGGCCACCGGTGAACTCGACACCCAGGTTGACGCCGCGCACGAGGATGCCCGCCACCGCGACCGCGATGAGGACGGTGGAGATCAGCAGCCAGCGCCGGGGTGAGCGCATCAGCTGCGGATCGCGGCGGGCGATCCAGGTCCGTACCCGGCCGGGGCTCGCGATGCCGTTGACGCCCCGGTAGTCACTGACGAACCGGGAACGGGCGGCCGTCTCCGTGAGGGCTCGGGCGATGACGAGCGCGGAGAACATCGACGCGAGGACGCCGATGCCGAGCGTGACACCGAAGCCCTTGACCGGGCCGGAGCCGAGGAAGAAGAGCAGGCCCGCCGCGATGAGCGTCGTCACGTTGGAGTCCGCGACGGCGCTCCAGGCGTGCCGGAAGCCCGCGGTGAGCGAGGTGCGCAGGGACTTGCCTGGGCGGAGTGCGTACTCCTCTCTTGCCCGTTCGAAGACCAGCACGTTCGCGTCGACCGCCATCCCGATGGCCAGGACGAACCCGGCGAGTCCGGGCAGCGTGAGCGTGACGCCGAGCGCGACCAGCGCGGCGTACGAGATGACTCCGTAGGCGCCGAGAGCAACCGCGGCGAGCGCGCCGAAGAGCCGGTAGACGACGGTGATGAACAGTGCCGTGGCCGCGGCGCCGATGACGGCGGCGCGGGCACTGGCGTCGATGGCGGCGGCGCCCAGCGTCGGGCCGACCGTCCGCTGCTCGACGATCTCGACGGGCACGGGCAGTGCTCCGCCCTGGATCAGCAGGGCCAGTTCACGGGCCTCGTCGGCGCTGAAGGAGCCGGTGATCTGGGTGGATCCGGAGGGCAGGCCGGTGTTGCAGGCGACGGTCGGGGAGACCTGCGGCGAGGAGATCACCTGTTTGTCGAGGACGATGGCGACGCGGCGCCGCTCGTCCTGGACGGGGTGGCAGGCCGCCTCACCGGTCAGCCGGGTCCAGTCCCGGCCGGCGTCCTTGTGGAAGTCGAGGGAGACGCTCCAGCCGGCGCCCTGCTGGGCGTCGAACGCGGCGGAGGCCTCCTTGACGCCCGCGCCCGAGAGCGCGGCGGGGCCGAGGGCGAGAGTGCGGCCCTGTTCGTCGGGGAGCGTGAGCCCTTCGCCGCCCGGGGTACCCGGGCCCTGTACGGCGTGGAAGGTGAGCTGGGCGGTCTTGCCGATGACCTCGGCGGCCTTGCGGGGGTCCTGGACGTCCGGGAGTTCGACGATGATCCGGTCCTCGCCGGAGCGGGTCAGGGTCGGCTCCGTGACGCCGAGCGAGTCGATGCGCTTGCGCAGCACCTCCAGGGTGCGGTCGGTGCTCTCCCGGTCGGCCTTGGCGGTGTCGGAGTCCTTGGCCTGCAGCACCATGCGGGTGCCGCCCTGAAGATCGAGGCCGAGTCTGGGGGACATGGTCAGCGTGATGAGCACGGAGACGAGCAGTACGGCCGCAGCCAGAACCGCCCGCACCGTGGTGGCGCGGGTCATGCGTGTTTCCTCCGAGGGGCGGCCGGACACGGCCCGGCACCCCGAAGGGCGCTAGGACGGCGTGTGCGGCACGGCAGTGATGGGGGGCGGGACCGGTGACGGGTCCCCGGACCGGTGAGCGGCGGCCCTCGGAGGCCCGCGTACGCCGGGAAGCGCAGCGCGGAAACGGTCGGCGGAGCCCGCGGGTGCGGCGGGTGCGGATCCTGGGACGGGGTGCGGGGGCGGGACCCCGGGCGGGAGCGGTGGCAGGGAACCGGGACCGGGCGGTGGCAGGTGCTGCGGGGTACGGGGATGCTCTGCGGCGGCCCACGGCTGGGGTGCCGTCGCCGGTCCGGGGCGGTGGACTCCGGGGGCGGTGACCGCCCCGGACCGGCTGGGGCCGGTCCGGGTGTCGCGGTCGCCCGGTGCCCGGCCGGCCGGGTGGGTCCGCACGGTGCGGTCCGTGCGGAGCGAGCGGTCGGTACCGAGGGCGGACGGCCGGCTTCCGGCCGGACTGTCGGCGGTGGGGGCCGTACCGGCGGACGAGCGGATGGGGAGTCCGGCCCCGGCCGCTGCGGGTGCGCCGCCCGCGACGGCGAGGACGGCCAGGAGCAGCGCGACAAGGAACTGACGTGCCGCCGCCGCGCGTCCGGGGTGCGCCGGGTCGTCCGGCCGGCTCCCGGGAGGCGCGTTCCCCCGGGGCGGCCCCGGGAGGGGGGTCACCCGGATCGACCGGGCAGGGCCGGTGCGGCGGAGGCGTGACGGAGTACGGAGCTGAGGATCAGCCCGGCACCGCGCACGACCGTGGTCGCCGGATCTTCCGTGAGCCGGACGGGGGTGCCGAGGCGGACCGCGATCCGGTGGGTGATGTCCGGGCGCAGCGCACCGCCTCCGGCGAGCAACGGACCTCTGCGCAGGGCTCCGAGCACCGCGCCGTGCCGGTCCTGGTGCCACATCCCCATGACCATGTCCAGGACGGCCCGGACGACGGCGGTGGGTGCCTCGCCGGGTTCCATGTCGCTCGTACCGGTCTCGGCCAGGCGCGCGTCGCGGACCCTTCCGTCGACGAGGAGGGTCGCTTCGGTCAGTTCGGCACCGATGTCGACGACGAGGAGCGGGCCGCCGTCATGCGGTCCGGCGCAGGCCGCAGCGGCCCTGGCGCTGTCCAGGACGATGACGCTCGACGGGCCGAGCGCGGTGAGGATGTCCCGGGCGGCGGTGCGGTGTCCTGATCCGGCGAGGACGGGCCGGCTGAGGACGATCACCGTGTCGCTGCGGTCGGCGCCCAGGGCGGTGTCCGCGATCCGGGCGAGCATCCGGCCGCAGGACTCCGTGTCGACGATGCGTCCGCGCCGGACCGGACGGCCGCCGTGCCCGTACTCACCGGCCGGGTCGGATCCGGTGTCCGCGACGACGCCCTGTCCGGGGATCCAGGCGCGGGTCCGGGAGCTGCCGAGGTCGATGGCGAGCCCGCGGGTGATCCCGCGGTGCTGCCGGTGCTGCCGGTGAACGGAGCGAGCCTCTCGCTGTCCGTCGCGCAAAGAACGCATCGCCCCTCACCCCCGGCCCGCTACTGCGGCCGTTCACACACCCATTGACCCGCAGATAGCGAGGCATGGCCGAACCATCACTATGCAATAGGGAGGCAAAGAAAGCCACTCCCGCAGCAAATCGAAGGACTCGACTCAGCAGGGAAGCGCGGCGCCGGACATGAACGGTTCCGCGCCGCCAGGACACCCGCGGCCGACCGGCGCGCGGCCGCGGGCCACGCCCACGCCGCGGGACGCGTCCATGCCAACGGCCCACGCACGACCTGACGCCACCCGGCCGCCGGACGCAGTTCCTCGTCCGGCGGCCGCACGGTCGAACGGTCGCGCACTCACACAGCCACACCCCCGCACCCCCACGCGGTCACGCGGTCACGCGGTCACGCGGTCACGCGGTCACGCGGTCACGCCTCGGACGGCAGGAACTCCGCGATCAGTTCCGCGAACTCCTCCGGGTCGGCGATCCGGACACCCAGCTCCTCCGCCTTGGTTCGCTTGGAGCCGGCCTTCTCGCCGGCCACCAGGAGCGTGGTGCGCTTGGAGACACTGGAGGAGGACTTCCCGCCGGAGCGCTCGATCAGCTCGTTCATCTGATTGCGCGAGAGCTTCTCCAGGGCCCCGGTCATCGCTCCGGTGACCACCACGGTCATCCCGTCCAGCGGCCGCCCGTCCACGCCCTCGCCGTCCGTCGCCGCGTCGCCCTCCTCGCCCGGTTCCGGCGGCGGTGTCGCGCCCGGCTCGGTCATGGTGACCCCGGCGGCGACCAGCTTCTCGATCAGCGGGGCAAGCTCAACCAGCTCCGCGACGACACCGGCGGCCTTCTCCTTGCCGATGCCGTCGACCCGCTGGAGGGACTCGGCGTCGGCGGCTCTGATCCGGTCCATGTCCGCGAAGTAGCGGGCGATCCGCCGGGACATGGAGCGCCCGGTGCCTCGGACTCCCAGGGCGCAGAAGACCCGGGAGAGCGGCTGTGCGCGTGCCGCGTCGATCGCTTCGATGAGATTGTCGGTGCTGGTCTCGCCCATCCGCTCCAGCGCGAGCAGCTGCTCGCGCTCCAGGGTGAACAGATCCGCGAAGTCCGCGACCAGTCCGGCGTCGACGAGCTGGACGACCCTGGTCGCGCCGAGTCCCTCGATGTCGAGCTGGTCGCGCCCCGCCGCGTACGAGATGGAAGCCACCAGGCGGCAGTTGCGGCCCCGGACACAGCGCCAGCGCTGCTCGCTGGTGTCGATCTCGGAGCCGCACTGCGGGCACGCTTCGGGGAAGACGACCGGCTGCTCCTCTCCGGTCCGCAGGTGTGCGACGGGGGCCTCGATGCGGGGAATGATGTCGCCCGCCTTGTAGACCATCACGTGGTCGCCGATGCGCAGATCACGGCGGGTGATGTCGGCCGGATTGTGGAGGGTGGCGAAGCTGACGGTCGATCCGTCGATCTCGACCGGCTCCAGCACGGCGCGCGGCGCGATGATGCCGGTACGGCCCACGTTCCACTCGACGCCGAGCAGGCGGGTGACCTTCTCCACGGCCGGCAGCTTGTACGCGATGGCCCAGCGCGGCGCCCGGGTGCCCGAGCCCGCGTCCCGCTGGTCGGCGGCCAGGTCCGCCTTGATGACGATGCCGTCGATACCGAAGGGCAACGAGGCGCGCAGCGACGCGACTTCCTCGATCCGCGCCTGGGCGTCCTCGACCGTGGTGACGGTGCGCGGCGCCACCGCCGTGTCCGCCGCCGTGTGGACACCGAGCCCCGCCGCATAGCCGAGGGTCTCGCTGTGGGGCAGCTCGGCCGGTGTGGTGGTGAGCCCATCCGATTCGGGCAGCGCGACCACGCCGTACGCGAAGAACGTCATCTCCACCGTGTAGGGACGGTCCTTGGCGCGCAGGGTGCCCGCCGCGCCGTTGCGTGCGTTGGCGAAGGGTGCGCCGCCGTGTTCGGTGCGGAGCGTGTTGGCCTGCTCGAACTGCTCGGTCGTCATCAGGATCTCGCCGCGCATCTCGATCGTGACCGGCTCGGCGAGCTGCCGGGGCAGGCCGACGACGGTGCCGATCGCATGCGACACGTCCTCGCCCGCGGTGCCGTCGCCCCGAGTGATCAGCTGCTCCAGCCGGCCGGCGCGGTAACGGGCCGCGACCGCGAGGCCGTCGAGCTTCGGCTCGACGCTCCAGGCGGCGACCGGGCGGCCGATCCGACGCTCCAGCGAGGCCGTCCAGGTGGCGAACTGCTCGGCCGAGAAGACGTTGTCCAGGGAGAGCATCGGGACCGTGTGCGGCACGTCCCCGACCGCCACGCCTCCGGCGACCTTCCCGGTCGGGGACTCGGCCAGCACGTCCTGCGGGTGGTCCTGCTCGTATGCGGCGATCCCGCGCGCCAGCCGGTCGTACGCATCGTCGTCGAGCGTGCTCTCGCCCGTGGCGTAGTACGCGGCGGCGGCCTGCGACGCTTC
The DNA here is from genome assembly GCF_040295435.1 of Streptomyces sp. NPDC002809. Taxonomy (NCBI): domain Bacteria; kingdom Bacillati; phylum Actinomycetota; class Actinomycetes; order Kitasatosporales; family Streptomycetaceae; genus Streptomyces; species Streptomyces sp. NPDC002809. The sequence goes on along the minus strand of NZ_JBEOVJ010000034.1, from coordinate 44,087 downwards.
TTCGACCGCGGCGGCGTAGGCGGCGGTATCGGCGAGCACAACAGCTGAGTTCGTCATGCCCCCATCCTGCCGTCCACCACTGACAACGCCCTGGTCATGGGGGCCGGGGGCCGCTCCGGGGCAGCCGCGGAGCCCCGTCCGCCCCCTATGCGGTGCCATCCGTCGAAACCTCACCTAAGAGAGCGCTCTCCCGCCGCAGGGGCGCTTCAACTAGGTTCAACAGGAAGGGAATTGCAGCTCAGCTCCTTCTATTGACATGCCCGGGACGCACTCCTACGTTCCATCGAGAGAGCGCTCTCTCACATGGTCCAGGAATCCCCCACTTCCCCCGAACAGGAGTGCCGTGCTCTTCTTCCGTCATCGACGCACAGGCGACGAAAGCCGCCGCGGAACCCTTCCGTCCAGGCATCGCCGCGCGGCGGCGCTGGTCGCCGCCGCGCTCGCCCTGTCCTTCCTCCAGGCGACTACCGGCAGCGCGTCCGCCGGGCCGGACACCGGGGCCGCACCTGCCCCCGAGGCCGCCGCGGACGTCGTCCGGGTCGCCGAGTTCCTCGCCGAGTGCCCGTACACCCACCGGGCTCCCGACGACCCGATCGTCTTCCCCGGGCTGCCCGGGGCCTCGCACATGCACAGCTTCTTCGGAAACGACTCGACGAACGGCAACTCCGACCTCGCCTCGCTGGAGAAGGCAAGGACCAGTTGCGCGCCCGACACGGACCTGTCGTCGTACTGGGTGCCGACCCTGTACGACGGCGGCACGGAGGTCGAACCCACCGGCACCACGTTCTACTACCTGGGCGAGGGCGTCCGGGACGACATCATCCAGCGGATCCAGCCCTTTCCCCGCGGACTGCGGATCGTCGCGGGGAACGCCAAGGCGACCGGTCCGGACGACAACACGATCTCGCGCTGGTCGTGCCTGCATCACGGGGAGGTCAACCCGTCCCACGACTTCGTGAACTGCCCGGCGGGCGCGATGCTGGAGTCCTATCTGGACTTCCCGCAGTGCTGGAACGGCCGTGACCTCGACTCCGCCGACCACAAGAGCCACATGGCCTATCCGGTCGGCGGCGAATGCCCCTCGACCCACCCGGTGCCGGTTCCCAAACTGCGCCAGGTACTGCGGTATCCCGTCAACGGTGACCCGGCGCGGCTGCGACTGGCGTCGGGCCGGGGCTACACGATGCACGGCGACTTCTTCAACGTGTGGCCCGAGGCCGAGATGGCGCAGCGTGTCCGCGACTGCATCAACGCCATCGTGAAGTGCGGCGCCGACGGCACCCCCTGACGCTCCACCAACCGTCCGTCGCCCGTCCGGGGCCACCCGCCCCGGACGGGCCCTTTCCCGAGGACCTCGTGATGAAGGCGGCCCGCACCACCGCTGCGCTGTTCCTGCTGCTCCTCCTGGCCGGCTGCGCGGCCCCGGCGGACGCTCCGCGTCCGTCCGCATCCGCTCCCCCGGCCTCCGCTCCCCCGCTCTCCACCCCGGCCGATCCGACGGACGCCGCCTGGGTCCAGCTGATGACCCCGATGAACGAGCAGGCCGTGGCGCTGCTCTCACTCGCCGGGAAGCGGGCGGCTGACCCCCGGATACGGAGCTGGGCGGCCGCGCTGCGGTCCGCCCAGAACGGTGAACTCACCCGGCTGCGGCCGCTGCTGGCCCGCATGGGGCTGCCGGACACCAATGTGCACGAGGGGCACGACATGCCGGGAATGGTCACGGAGCACGATCTCGAACGGGCCCGCACCGTCGAGGGCGGTGCGTTCGACCGCTTCCTCGTGGCGCGGATCCGCGACCATCTGCGCCAGTCCGCACAGGTGTCGCGCTCCGAGACGAAGGCCGGCACCCGCCCGGACGCCCGACGGCTCGCCGCCGCCCTGGTGTCGGCCCGCCGGGCCGAACTCGACCGGCTCACAGGCCTGTCGGACCTCGTCGGCTGACGCCTCCACAGCCGTACGCCCGAAGCCTCGACGGCCGTTTCGGCCTCGCTCGAACCACCCGGTATAAAGACTGCATGACTGCCGACACACCGCTGCCCGCCCGTCCCGCCACGTTGGAGGACGTCGCCGGGGTGGCAGGGGTGTCCCGGGCGACGGTGTCCCGCGTGATCAACGGGGCGACCACCGTGGACCCGGCGCTGCGGCGGATGGTCCAGGAGGCGGTGGACGCCACCGGCTACGTGCCCAACCGCGCGGCCCGCTCGCTGGTCACCCGGCGCACCGACTCGATCGCTCTCGTCGTGTCGGAACGGGAACGGCGCACCGTGTCCGAGCCCTTCATCGGCCGGATGTTCTCCGATCCGTACTTCGGACGGGTGGTCAGCGGACTTCTCGAGGTGCTGCGCCCGGCGGGCATCCAGCTGGTGCTGATGCTGGCCGACGACCAGGAGTCCCGCGACCAGTTGCTGTCGTACCTGCGCCACGGGCATGTGGACGGGGTGGTGCTGATCTCGTCGCACGCGGACGATCCGCTCCCCGGCCTGCTGCACGACACCCGGCTGCCCGCCGTGCTCGCCGGACAGCCCCGCAGGCCGACGCCGATCACCTACGTCGAGGCGGACCAGCTGGCCGGGGCCCGGCTTGCCGCCGATCACCTGGCCTCGCTGGGCCGCCACCGGATCGGCACCGTGGCGGGACCGCAGGACATGCCGGCCGGCCAGGCGCGGCTCACGGGCTTCCTCGACGCACTACGCGCACACGGCATCCAGGACGTGGCCGCCGCCGAGGGCGACTTCACGCACGCGGGCGGGGCTGCGGCGATGCGGCGGCTGCTCGCGGACCGTCCGGACCTGGACGCGGTGTTCATCGCGTCGGACCTGATGGCTCTGGGTGCCATTCCGGTGCTGCTGCGGGCCGGCAAGGACGTTCCGGAGGATGTCGCCCTCGTCGGGTTCGACGACAGCAGTGCGGCCCTGGCCTGCGATCCGCCGCTGACGACGGTGCGGCAGCCGGTGGAGGAGATGTCCGCGGAGATGGCCCGGCTGCTGTTGAAGCAGATCGGCAAGCCCGGTGTGCCGGCGCCGTCCGTGATCTTCCATCCCACGCTGGTCCGGAGGCAGTCGGCCTGACCGGGGCCCTCCCCGGTGCGGTCGGCCCGCGCGCCGCTGCCCGCGTCCGTCTCCTGCCTGGAGAGCCGGGAAGGCCCGGCGCATCCCCGGCGCGAGCGGGCACGGGCCACTCGATGCGCCCCGGGGACCGGGTTGAGGTCACAGCAATCGGTCGACCAGCCCGTCGACGTAGTCCGGGGCGAGCGGACCCATGCCGAACAACGTGCGGATGTACATCGGGGCCAGGACGTGGTCCAGCACGTCGAGCGCGTCGGGTGCGTCCTCGCCGCGTTCGCGGGCGCGATCGAGCATGAGCTGCAGTTGCCGGATGCGTTCGGCGCGGAGGTCGTCACTCGCCCGCATGCCCTGCTCACCGTTGCTCGACAGGGCGACGGCCAGGCGCACCACCATCAGGCCGTCGGGCCCGGTGATCTCACGGGCCACGCCGGCCGCGTAGGTACGCAGGTCGCCGGCCAGGCTCCCGGTGTCGGGCATCGGCGACCGCGCGTTGAGGCGGGTGAGTGCCACGTCGGTGAGCAGGGTTTCCAGGCTGCCCCACCGGCGGTAGATGCTGCTGTCGGCCACGCCCGCGCGGGCTGCGACCTCGCCGACGGTGAAGTTGCCGTAGCCGCGCTCGCCGATCAGCTCGGTGACGGCCCGGTGCACCTCAGCGCCGACGCGGGCGCTGCGCCCGCCGGGCCGCCGGGCTCGCTGTCGCTCGTTCATGCGCCCACCTTAACGCAGTCAGGACTTGCGTTTACGAACGACCCTCCCTACAGTCCCCTAACGCAGCCACTGACTGCTTTAAGGCGCCCAAGGGCTGACCCTGTCGGCCGTGGAGTGGCGCAACCGACGTTCGAGAGGAATCCCCATGGCTGCATCGCCTGCATCTTCAGGCAGTCCAACGAACCGGGCCGCGCTGCTCGCGGTGACCTGCCTGGGCCAGTTCATGGTCCTGCTCGACAACACGATCGTCGGAGCGGCGCTCCCCGACATGCAGCACCGGCTGCACACTCAGCTGACCGGTCTGCAGTGGATCGTCGACGCGTACGTACTGCTGGTCGCCATGCTGCTGATGTCCGGCGGCGTCTTCGCCGACCGGTTCGGCCGGAAGCGGGTGTACCTGACCGGCGTGGCGGTGTTCACCGTCGCGTCGGTGCTGTGCAGCCTCGCGCCCTCGGTCGGCTGGCTGGTCGCCGGCCGGGTGCTGCAGGGCATCGGGGCCGCGGCGCTGAGCCCTGCCTCGCTCGCCCTGCTCGCCGCCGCGTATCCCGTGCCGCAGGAACGGATCAAGGCGATCGGGCTGTGGGCCGGATTCAGCGGAATCGGTCTGGCCGCGGGCCCTGTGGCCGGCGGCGTGCTGACGGATGCCTTCGGCTGGCCCGCCATCTTCCTGGTCAACCTGCCCATCGGCGCGGTCCTTCTGCTGGTCGGTCTGCGCAGCCTCGAAGAGACCCGCAATCCGAGCGCCCCCGCGATCGACATCCCCGGGACGGTGCTGTCCGTGCTGGGGGTGGGGGTGCTGACCTACGGGCTGATCGAGGGCGGGGCCCGCGGCTGGACATCGCCGGTGATCCTTGGCAGCTTCACCGCCGCGGTGATCCTCTTCGCCGCCTTCGCCGCCGTCGAAGCACGTCGTTCCGCTCCCATGCTGCCGTTGCGGCTGTTCCGGCAGCGCCTGTTCACCGTGTCCAACACCGCCATGGTCGTGGTGGGGTTCGCGCTCATGGGCTCGTCGTTCTTCTTCTCCCAGTTCTTCGTTTACGTCCAGGGCAGCTCGATCCTGCGCGCCGGCCTGCAGACCCTGCCGATGTCTCTCGGCATGGTGATCGTCAGCCCGTACGCGGGCCGGCTCGCCGCCCGGCACGGCTTCCGGATCGTGGTCACCACCGGCCTGGCCCTGGCCGGTCTGGGACTGCTGGCGCTCGGTATGGTGCACGCCGACACCGGCTACGGGAACGTGTGGTGGCGGCTGGCAGTCATCGGCATCGGCTTCGCCCTGACCATGTCCCCACTGACGGGAGCCGCCATCCAGGCAGTCAGCCCACAGGAAGGCGGCCTCGCGTCAGGCATCAGCAGCACCACCCGGCAGATCGGCGCGGTGCTCGGCGTTGCGGCACTCGGAGCCGTCGTCCGCGCCCGGCAGTCCGGCGGAGCCTCCTTCGAGACCGGCCTCAACAGCGCCTTCCTCGCTGCCGGCAGCGTCACTCTGGCCGCCGCCGTGTTCACCGGCCTGTGGCTGGCGATGTCCGAACCCGCGGAAGTCTCCGCGGCGCCGCGACGTTCCAGCGGTCCAGGTGCGGTCACCACATCGAACGGAGCATCCGCGAACAGCCGCTGACGGCGATACCGGGCCTGGCCCGTACGCGTCCCGCCGGACGATCCCCGGCGGGACGCCTCCCGGCCGGAAAGGTGCTGCGCCACGCCTCTCACGAATGACCGAGCACGAGCGCCGAGCCGGCGGACTCGCTCGTCGGCTCCATGATCATCCCTAGGCGGGTTTCTGCCGTATCCGGTCAGGGTCCGGGAACGCCGGGACGGCCGTTCCCGGACCCGGCCCCGTCCCCCGTGCCTGACATGGTCCGCGGCTCCGTCCGGGCGTCGGGCCCGTCCTCCCGCCGCACCGGCACCTGCGGTCCCGCGACATCGCGCAGCCAGCCCCTCAGGACCCGGTGCACCGTCTCCGCGCCCACCAGTTCGGCCGGCCGCTCCCCGCCTTCGGGGGTGGCCGCGTCCAGCGGGTCCGTCATGGCACGCGGCCACAGCAGGAACGGCCGGGACTGCTCGCCGCCCAGACCGCCGTGCGAGCCGATCTGCTCCTCGAAGGCGTGCACGGTGCCGGTCCCGGGGTCGTACATCGAGTTGACCATCACGTCCGCGACGTGCGGAAACGTGTCGGTGCGCCGGATCGCGTCGGCCGCGCCCGGCCCGAAGGGGGCCAGCGGGCCCTGCCCGTCCTTCAGTTCCGCCACGGGGATCCGCGCGCCGTCGCGCCCCAGCACCACCGATCCGTGCTCTTCGCTGCGGACGAGCAGGAACCCGATGCCGGGGTGGTTGGCGAGCGTGCCGAGCAGCGCGGGGTGCCGGCGGTCGAGCTGTTCCAGCGAGGCGCGGCCCGCGATGTCGGGGAAGGAGATCAGCCCGAGGTTGCCCGAGGCGAGGACGACCGGGTCGGAGGCTTTCGCCACCTGCTTCTCCTGGCCCTCGGCAACCGGCCGGTGGAGCGCGATCCGGACCGCGTCCCGTGCCTCGGAACCGCTCCGGGTGCGCTGGGCCCTGCGTGGCACCGGAAGTCCGCTGCCCGCCCGCACCAGGTCCTTGAGCGTCAGCCCGTACGTCCCCGCGAAGGTCTCCCCCGGGCTCTGTCCGTGGTCGGACAGGAGCACGACGCGGTATCCGCGCGGCGTGTGTTCGGCGACCTTGACGATCAGCGCGAGCGAGCGGTCGAGCCGGGCGAGGACCTTCTCGGCGTCCCGGCTGCCCGGCCCCGAGTGGTGGGCCACCTCGTCGTACGCGACGAGGTCGGCGTAGACGGCGGTCCGTCCGGCGAACATGTCCCCTATGACGGCGGAGACCACCACATCCCGTTCGACGACGGTCGCGAAGGCCCGGATGAAGGGGTAGAGCCCGCCGCGCTTGATCCGTGGGGTGTCCTTGCGGATCCTGGCGCGCGTCGACTGTCCGATCTCGCGGCCGACCTCGGCGACGAACGAGAGCGCGGTACGGACGGCGTTGGCCGGGTCGGAGAAGTAGGCGAAGTATCCGGCCCTGGAGCGCCGCCCCTTGCCCCGTCGGGCAGCCATCGACAGGACGAGGGCGAGCTGGTCGGCGCCGCCACTGAAGAGGTTGCCGCGGCTGGCCCCGTCGAGGGTGAGCAGTCCCCCGTCGCGCGTGCGCACTATGGCGCGGCGCTGCAGTTCGAGAGCGCTGGCCGGTCTGCTGGAGACCATGACGTCGCCGGTTTCCTTCTCGTACCAGCGGAAGGCGGGGATGTCGTGGTTGCTGCCGTGCAGGATGCCGAGCTGGCTGGCGCCGGTCTGGCTGGACCAGTCGGTGCGCCACGGGGTGAGCCGGTGGCCCGCCGTGTCGGCCAGCCAGTGCGCGACGGTCGGCATGAGTCCGTCGGCGGCGGCCCGAGCGAGGACGTCGTGGCCGACTCCGTCCAGCTGGATGAAGACGGTGCCGGGCGGCCCGTCGCCGCCCGCGCCGCCGGCGCCGCTGCGACGGCGGCGCCGTTCGGCCAGGCGCGAGAGCCTGCGGCGGTAGGCGTTGTCGTCATGGACGGCGAGGGCCGTGGAGGTCGCGGAGGCGACGGCGGACATCACGGCCGCGACGACGACAGCCGTCTCCGGGGCGGCGGCACCCCGCCCGTCCGGGATGAGCCGCAGCGCGATCAGCAGCAGCGAGCCGTTGAGGAAGAAGACCAGCATCCCGAGGACGAGGGCCGGCACGATGAGCAGGGCCCGTACGAGCACCGGCCAGACCAGCGCAGAGAGCAGACCGAACGCACCCGCGCCCCAGGCCGCCGTGAACGCGGTCTTGGTCACGCTGTCGCCGTCGTCCGACTGAAGCTGGAAGTCCGGCAGAATCCCGGCGAGCACAAGCATCGTGAGCGTCGAGACCGCCCACACCACAATCACTCGCACCAGGGCGCTTCCGGCTGTTCGCCATCGCCCGTCACCCACGCCGCTGCCACCTCACGTCCGGGCCCCGCCGTTCCGGGCCCCGCCCCAGCCTTTCACAGCGGGGCGGAGCGCCGCGGATCGCCGGGCGGGGGCGGTCGGGCGGCCAGGCGGTCAGGCGGTCAGGCGGTCAGGCGGTCAGCAGCCGTCGTAGCCGGCGGTGGGCATGGAGAGCCTGCGGTGCACGTCGGCTTTCGTACGGGCGCTGTACTGCGGTTCGTCGAGATCGGCGATCTCCAGGCGTACGCCGCGCCGCTCGCACTCCGCGGCGAACTGCGGAACCGAGGCGATCGCCCGGGCGAGCACCCGGTCGGTGGGGGCGACGAAGAGTTCGACCTCGCCCCCTTCGATGTCGGCCCAGAGCGCGTGGTGGTCCGGGCGCAGTTCGTAGAAGCGCAGCTGCCGGGTGACGACGTAGCCCTGCTCGGCGGCCCAGCGGGCGCACATGTCCTGTTGGCTGCGGGTGTCCACGAGGAACGGATCGCTGTCGAGTTCCTCCAGCGGTGTGAGGCTGGCGATGGCCGCCACCCGTACGTCCCCCATGACCGTCCCCCGTGCTAGGCGTTCCCCGACCCTACCCGCCGGATTCCCGCACAAGAAGGCGCATGTCCGGCGGGGAGGGGCGTACGGGGGCAGGCGCGCGCTCGGAGGGGGCGCGCCTGCCCGTCGGGCCGTCAGCCGTCAGCCGTCGAGCGAGGTCATGACGTGCTTGATGCGGGTGTAGTCCTCGAAGCCGTAGGCGGAGAGGTCCTTGCCGTAGCCGGACTTCTTGAATCCGCCGTGCGGCATCTCGGCGACCAGTGCCATGTGGGTGTTGATCCACACGCAGCCGAAGTCGAGGTTCCTGGACATCCGCATGGCGCGGGCGTGGTCCCTGGTCCACACCGAGGAGGCCAGCGCGTAGTCGACGCCGTTGGCGTAGGCGACGGCCTGGGCCTCGTCGGTGAAGGACTGGACGGTGATGACGGGGCCGAAGACCTCGTTCTGGATGATCTCGTCGTCCTGCTTGAGCCCGGAGACGACGGTCGGGGCGTAGAAGTAGCCCTTCTCGCCGACCCGGTGGCCGCCCGCCTCGACCTTGGCGTGCGTGGGGAGGCGCTCGATGAAGCCGCTGACCTGGGCCAGCTGGCCCGCGTTGTTGAGCGGGCCGTAGAGCACGTCCTCGTCGTCCGGCTGCCCGGTCCTCGTGTCGGCTGCGGCCTTGGCCAGTGCGGTGACGAACTCGTCGTGGACGGACTCGTGGACCAGGACCCGGGTCGCGGCCGTACAGTCCTGACCGGCGTTGAAGAAGCCGCCGACGATCAGGTCGTCGACCGCCTTCACCAGGTCGGCGTCCTCGAAGACCACCGCGGGCGCCTTGCCGCCGAGCTCCAGGTGGACCCGCTTGACGTCGATGGCCGCGCTCTGCGCCACCTGGATGCCGGCCCGGACCGAACCGGTGATGGAGGCCATCGCCGGGATCGGGTGCTCGACCATCAGCCGGCCGGTCTCCCGGTCGCCGCAGACGACGTTGAAGATGCCGCGGGGCAGCTCCAGCGACTCCAGGACGCCGCCGATGATCTCGGCGATCAGGGCGGTCGACGCGGGGGTGGTGTCCGACGGCTTGAGGACCACGGTGTTGCCCGCGGCGAGCGCCGGGGCGAACTTCCAGACGGCCATCAGCAGGGGGTAGTTCCAGGGCGCGACCTGCGCGCAGACACCGACCGGCTCACGGCGGACGATCGAGGTCATGCCGTCCATGTACTCGCCGGCCGAGCGGCCCTCCAGCAGCCGGGCCGCGCCCGCGAAGAAGCGGACCTGGTCGATGGCGGGGGCCAGTTCCTCGCTGCGGGTCAGGTGCAGCGGCTTGCCGGTGTCGCGGCTCTCGGCGGCGACCAGCTCGTCGGCCCGGGCCTCCATCGCGTCCGCGATCCGCAGCAGGGCGAGCTGACGCACGGAGGGCGTGGAGTCGCGCCAGACGGGGAACGCGGCAGCGGCGGCGGCCATGGCCGCGTCGACGTCGGCCCCGCCCGAGAGCGGCGAGGTCGCGTAGACCTCGCCGGTGGCCGGGTCCACGATGTCGAGCGTGCGGCCGTCCGAGGCGTCCGCGGGGACACCGTCGATGAAGTTGCGGAACGTGAGGGTCATGCGGGGAGAACCGGTTTCTCTCGTGATCGGGCGGCGGTGCCGGGCGGGCCGGCCCCGTCGTCGGGCGGCGTTACGGGCCGGCGGGCGGCGGTGCGCCCGTCAGCCGGCCGTGCGGGCGGACAGGTGCTCGTGGACGGCGGGCCAGCGGCCGTCGGCGGCGCGGGCGAAGACGATCGTCTCCCGCTCGTGGACCGTCTCCTGTCCGGCCCGGGTGGAGACGGTCGTCTCCACGTCGTGGCTGAAGACGGCGGTGGACCCGAGGTGCTGGATCAGCTGCCCGGTCGAGGTGCAGCGAACGACGCGGAAGTCGTCCTGGTCCACCCATTCCTGCCACAGCGCGCGGTACTCGGCGGTGGAGCCGAGCCGCTGCGGGGTGGAGTGGAAGACGAAGGTCGCGTCGGGGGCGAAGGCACCGAAGTAGTCGTCGAGGCGGCCCTCGGCGAAAGCGGCGACGAGCGCCTCGGCTGCGGCCCGGATCTCTTCGGTGTCACGGTCGGGCGTGCTCATGGACGGCTCCTGGTTGCGGAAAGCGGGGTGGAGGCGGGAAGCAGTGCTCAGAGCGCCGTCGCCGGTTCGGCCGCGGGCTCCTCGTCGACGCCGCTGATCGGCGGGACGGGTGTGTCCGAGGCCCGGACGAACCGGGGCCCGTCCGGCCCGTACACACCGCGCGGCTCGGGGAACACCGTCAGCAGGGCGAGGTAGAGGACCGCGGCGAGGCCGAGGCCGATCGGCAGCGAGATGTCCGTGCCGTTCGCGAGGTCGCCGAGCGGGCCGACGAACTGGCCGGGCAGGTTGGTGAACAGGAGCGCCACCCCGGCGGAGAGCAGCCAGGTGGCCAAGCCGCGCCAGTTCCAGCCGTGGTTGAACCAGTAGCGGCCGCCGGTCTGCCGGCGGTTGAAGACCTGGAGCGCGTCCGCGTCGTACCAGCCGCGCCTGGTCAGGTAGCCCAGCGCCATGACGACCATCCACGGGGCGGTGCAGGTGATGATCAGCGTGGCGAAGGTGGAGATGGACTGCGCGAGGTTGAGCGCGAAGCGGCCGACGAAGATGAAGGCGATCGACAGGGCGCCGATGAAGAAGGTCGACTGGACCCGGCTGAAGCGGGTGAAGACGCTGGAGACGTCGAGCCCGGTGCCGTACAGCGCGGTCGTGCCGGTGGAAAGACCGCCGATCAGGGCGATCAGGCAGAGCGGCAGGAAGTACCAGCCGGGCGAGATGGCGAGCAGTCCGCCGACGTAGTTGGGTGCGGCCGGGTCGACGTACTTCGCGGCCTTCGTGGCGATGATCGACGCGGTGGCGAGGCCGAAGACGAAGGGCAGCAGCGTGGCGATCTGGGCGAGGAAGGCCGCGCCCATGACGCGGCGGCGCGGGGTGTCGGCCGGGATGTAGCGGGACCAGTCGCCGAGGAAGGCACCGAACGAGACCGGGTTGGACAGCACGATGAGTGCGGCACCGACGAAGGACGGCCAGAACAGCGGGTCGGCGGTCGAGGTGAAGGCACCCGCGTACCCGGCGTCGAAGTCTCCGGCGAAGGCGAACGCACCGAGGACGAACAGGGCGGAGGCCGCCACCACCGCGATCTTGTTGACCAGCAGCATGAAGCGGAAGCCGTAGACGCAGACCACGAGGACGAGCCCGGCGAAGATCGCGTAGGCGATGCCGTACGAGAGGTCGGACTCGGGGACGTCCGCGAGGCGGTGCGCCCCGCCGACGAGGGCGTCGCCGGAGGACCACACCGAGATCGAGAAGAACGCGACCGCGGTGAGCAGGGAGAGGAACGAACCGACGACCCTGCCGTGCACACCGAGGTGGGCGGAGGAGGAGACGGCGTTGTTGGTGCCGTTGCGCGGGCCGAACAGCGCCATGGGCGCAAGCAGCAGCGCACCGGCGACGAGTCCGAGGACGGTCGCGGTGAGGCCCTGCCAGAAGGAGAGGCCGAACAGGATCGGGAAGGCGCCCAGTACACAGGTCGCGAAGGTGTTGGCGCCGCCGAAGGCGAGCCTGAAGAGGTCGACGGGACGGGCGGTGCGGTCCGCGTCGGGGATCCGCTCCACACCGTTGGTCTCGACTTCGGTGATCGAGGTCGTCACGGGCGCTCCACCTACTGTTCGTGCTGTTCATGCGGGGGGCTGGCCCCTCAGTGTGTGGGCCCGGGTCGGCGTGGGCAATTGTGAAAGTCACAGACGGATACCCTGATATCTGTGGCTGCCAACAAACTCACGGTCGAGGACCTGCTCTCGTTCCCCGCGCTCCAGCTCACGGTGAGGGCGGGCAGCGACGGCCTGGGGAGGTCCGTTTCCTGGGCGCATGCGAGCGAGCTCGCCGACCCGACGCCGTGGCTGCTCGGGGCCGAGGTGATCATGACGACGGGCCTGGCCGTGCCCCGCACGGCCGCCGGGCAGCGGGCGTACCTGGAGCGGCTGGACGACGCCGGGGTCTCCGCCCTGGCGCTGTCGGCGCAGCTGCACATGCCGCCGCTGCACGACGCGTTCTTCCGGGCGGCCGAGGAGCGGGGCTTCCCGGTGCTGGAGGTGCCGCTGGCGGTGCCGTTCATCGCCGTCGCGCAGGAGGTGGCAGCCTCGGTGCAGGAGGACGCCCGGCACCGGCTGGGCGCCCAGCTCCAGGTCTTCGGTTCGCTGCGCTGGCTGGTGGCGGAGGATCTGGACACTCCCACGCTGTTGCGCAGGCTGGAGCGCCTCTCGGGGTACGACGTCTATCTGTGCACGCCGCAGGGGCGCCCCCTGCTGCCCGGAGTGCCGACCCCGGAGCCGGGGGTGCTGCCCGCCTCCGCGGACGCGCCGCCGACCATTCCGGGCGGTTTCGTACTGCCGGTGCCCGCGCCGGGCGGTCCCGCGGGCTTCCTGGTGGCGTACGAGCGCGAGGGCGCCCAGCCCGCGGGGCTGGCCGTCGTCCAGCACATCGCCACGGTGGCGGCGCTGCGCGTCGCGATGGTGCGCACCGAGCGCGAGACGCTGCGGCGCGAGGGGGCGGAGACGCTGGCCGAGCTGCTGCAGGAGGCCCTCGACCCGGAGACGGCCCGGCGCAGGCTCGCGCGGCACGCGATCGAGGGGGACACGGTGCTGATCGTGATCCGCCGCGCCACGGAGGAGGCGCTGCTGCGCTGTCTCCAGGACCATCCGCATCTGCTGCTGACGTGGGGCGAGGACCGCTATGTGCTGGGCTCGCCGGAACTGTCCGGGGAGATCGGCGGGCTCCCCGACGTGGCGGCGGGGATGAGCCGTCCGTTCCTGCCCGGCGCCGCCCTGCGCGTGGCGCAGCGGGAGGCGCTCTGGGCGGTGTCGAAGGCCGTCGAGTCGGGCCGCCCCGTGGTCCGGTACGGGGACGACTCGACGGGCCGCTGGCTGCCCGACGACCCGGCGGTACTGACGGCGCTGGTCGAGCACGTGCTCGGTGAGGTGCTTCGTTACGACGCGGCTCACGACTCGCAGCTGCTGGTCTCGGTCCGCACCTGGATGGAGCGCGACCGCCGTACGGAGACGGCCGCTGCCGCCCTCCACATCCACCCCAACACCCTTGCGTACCGCCTGCGCCGCTTCGGCGTGCTGGCCGGCCGGGACCTGGGTTCGACGGGGGCGCTGGCGGAGGTCTGGCTGGCGATCCAGGCAGCGGGCACGCTGGGGCTCACCGACTGAGGTTCCGTCCGCACCGTAGGCTCGTCGGCAGGTCCGGAGAACAGGAGGCGGCACGTGCCGGTGGAGATCACCTGGTGGGGTCATGCCACCTGCACGATCGAGGACTCCGGGGTAAGGGTCCTGACCGACCCGCTTTTCGTACGGCGCTTCGCGCATCTGCGCCGACGCCGCGGTGAGCTCCCCGGTCCGGCGGCAGCGGTCGCCGATGTCGTCCTGATCTCGCATCTGCACTCCGACCATCTGCATCTGCCGTCCCTGGCCCGCGTCGCCCCGGGTGCCCGGCTCGTCGTCCCGCTGGGGGCGGTCCGGGCGGTTCCGGGGCTCCGGGTGCTGCGCAGGATGCGTGGGCTGCGGATCACCGAGGTGGCGGCGGGCGACGAGGTGCGCGTGGGAGAGGTGCGCGTCAGGGCCGTGCCCGCACTGCACGACGGGCGTCGTCTTCCGGTCGGCCCGCATCGCTCCCCCGCGCTCGGATACGTCGTGGAGGGCGAGACGCGCACGTACTTCGCCGGTGACACGGGGCTCTTCGACGACATGGCGCAGGCGGTCGGGCCGGTGGACGTCGCGCTGCTGCCGGTCGGCGGCTGGGGGCCGTATCTGGGGCACAGCCACCTCGACGCGGCGCGCGCCGCGGAGGCACTGGCCCGCCTCGCGCCGCGCTCGGCGGTGCCGGTGCACTACGGCACGTACTGGCCGATCGGGATGGACGGGATCCGGCCGCACGAGTTCCACTCGCCGGGTGACGAGTTCGTCCGCCAGGCGGCGCTGCGGGCACCCCACGTGGCGGTGCACCGGCTGGAGCACGGCGAACACGTGCGGCCGGGGGCCACCGGGTGATACACGAGTTCCTCAGGCACACGACGCAGCTGCCCCCGGAGTCGACACAGCAGGCCGTCGGCTACCCCTCGCTGTTCCTTCTGGTGGCGCTGGGCGCCCTGGTGCCGGTGGTGCCGACGGGTGCGTTGGTGAGCTCGGCGGCCGTGGTGGCCTTCCATCAGTCGTCGCCGTTCGCGCTGCTGGTGGTCTTCGCGGTGGCGTCGTCCGCGGCGTTCCTCGGGGACATCTGCCTGTACTGGCTGGGGCAGCGCGGGGTGCGGTCGAAGAACGGTTCCAAGTGGCTGCGGGCGATCAGCGACCGGGCCGCGCCGGAGCGGCTCGCACAGGCGCAGCGCAAGCTCGACGAGCACGGCGCGACGGTGCTGGTGCTGTCCCGGCTGGTGCCGGCCGGGCGGATCCCGGTGATGCTGGCGTGTCTGCTGGGCCGGATGCCGCTCAGGCGGTTCGCCCGGGGCGATGTGCCGGCATGTCTGGCGTGGGCCGCCACGTATCAGCTGATCGGGATCCTCGGCGGCTCGCTGTTCCCGGAGCCGTGGCAGGGCGTGGTGGCGGCGGTGGGCCTGACGTTGCTGATCAGCGGGGCGCCGGCGGTGTGGCACCGGTTGCGCTCCCGGTCCGGCCGGTGACGGGCGGGTTCAGCCGCTGACCGGGCGCGGCTCGTTCGCCGGGTGGAGAACCCGCGAGCCGCCGATCGGCAGGTCCCAGAGCAGCTCACGTGGATGTCCGGCCCGTCGCCAGGCCGTGCGCAGCCGGGTGAGGGGTTCGAGTACGGGCTCCGCGGAGAGCAGGAAGGTCGCCCAGTGCATGGGCGCCATGGCGTGCGCGCCGAGATCCTCGTACGCCTGCACGGCCTCCTCCGGGTCGGCGTGCACGTCGGCGAGCCACCAGCGCGGCTCGTACGCGCCGATCGGCAGCAGGGCGAGGTCGATGCCGGGGTGGCGGCGGCCGATCTCCGTGAACCAGTGGCCGTATCCGGTGTCTCCTGCGAAGTAGATCCGCCGGCCCCGGCCCGGCCCGGCGGTGTCCTCGATCACCCAGCCGCCCCAGAGCGAGCGGCAGGTGTCGGTGAGGGTGCGCTTGGACCAGTGGTGCGAGGGCACGAAGTCGAAGCGCACTCCGTCCAGTTCCGCCGACTCCCACCAGTCGAGTTCGGTGACGAGGCCGAAGCCGCGGCGGCGGCACCAGTGGCCCAGTCCGGCCGGGACGAACAGCGGGGTGTGCCGGGGCAGCCGGCGCAGGGTGGGTGCGTCGAGATGGTCGTAGTGGTTGTGGCTGATGACGACGGCGTCGACGGTCGGCAGGTCCTCCCAGCGGACGCCGACGGGGGTGATCCGGGCCGGGGTACCGAGGATGCGGCGGGACCACACGGGGTCGGCGAGCACGGTCAGTCCGCCGGTGCGGATGATCCAGCTGGCGTGCCCGGCCCAGGTGACGGAGGTGGTTCCGGCCGGGGTGGCGGGGAGCGGCTCGGGGGCGTACGGCAGCCGGTGGATGCCGCGCAGTCCCTCGGCGTTGGGCCGGATGGCGTGCTCGCGGGCCAGCCGGGACATGCCGGTGACACCGGGGAGGGGGGCGGTGAGCCGGTCGGCGAAGCTCCTGGGCCAGGACCGCTCCTCTCCGAGGGGGCGCGGGGTCACCACCTCGCCGCGGGACACCCTGCGCGGCTCCGGGGCGAGGGAGCGCTCTGTCTGTTCCGTCATCGGGGGTGCTCCCGTCTCGGAGTGCGTCTGCGCGGTGCGTCAGCGGAGTTCGTCGAGGGCTGCCCGGAACATGCTCAGGGCTGCCACGACATGCGGCAATTCGAGGGGTTCCGCCGCGGTGAGGGACTCCAGCCGCTGCTCCGGGGTCGCCCCGAGCAGCGATCCGGTTCCCAGCCGCACCCGCAGTGCTCCCAGTTCGTCGCCGAAGCGGTGGCCGCCGGGGACCGGTACGCCGAGCCGGTCCGTCAGGTACTCCTCCAGCTCCAGTGAGTCCGTGACCCCTCGGGCGGCGAGCCGGGAGCGGAGCGGGCCGAGGTCCGCGTACAGATGGCGGCCCGCCTGCGGGGGGCGGGCCAGCGCGCCGGAGGCGAGCACCACCTGGTGGGCCGCGGCGGCGATCCGGGCCTGCATCACGGCGGCCCGGCGGACCCGTTCGGTGACGGCGTCGGGTTCGCGCAGCGCATGGGCGGCCGCCGCCGCGACCGGGCCCGCGACGAGCGCGCCGAGCGCGGTGAGGATGTCGAGCGTACGGGCGTGGCGCACCGCCGACCGCGTGGTGTCCGGGAACCGGGCGACCGCGACCGGCCAGGCGGACGGGGTCAGTGCGCCCGCCAGGTCGGAGACGACCGTCACGTCGTCGGGGCACATCTCGGCCGGGCTGAGCAGCACCGTGTCGTGCGGCCGGTGGAGGGTGTCTCTCCACGTCTCGTCGCTGATGATGTGCAGCCCCTCGGCGACGGCGGCCTCGCAGGCCTCGCGCACCAGTTCCGGCGGGGCGACGGTGGCGGTGGGGTCGTCCACCACCGAGATCAGCAGCAGCCGCGGCCTGCCCCCCTCGGCGCGCACCCTGCGCACGGTCTCCAGGAGCGCGTACGGGTCGGGCACACCGCCGCACTCGGCGGGGGTCGGGACCTGGTAGGCGGGCCTGCCCAGCAGCCGGGCCTGCGGGATCCAGGAGGCGGGGCAGGGGCGCGGCACCAGTACGTCGCCGCCGTGCGCGGCGATCAGGGCGAGCACCAGCGGGGAGGTGCCCGGCGCGGCGGCGATGTGCTCGGGGCCGCCGCGCAGTCCGCGCCGGTCCCAGTAGGCGCGGGCGGCTTCACGCAGGTCATCCGAGCCGCCGGCCGGTTCGGGGTCGCCGCGGCCCGCCGCGGCCGCCAGCACCTCGGCCAGTTCGGGCAGGACCGGCAGTCCGGGGCCGGGCGCGGGCGGTCCGTACCGTACGGGCCCGCGATCCTCCCGGACCCCGGGCGCGCCGTGCCTCTGACGTCCGGTCCGCTCCCGGCCCATCCGGGCCTCCTTCGCCGCCGCTCGCCGACCGGCCCGCCGCGTCGCTCTCCGGCCTCGACCGTTTCTTCGCCCTCCGGCCCTTTATACGAGGGATCGGAGCGGGGCGCCTGCGCTCACGCGAAGCTGTCCGGGCGGCCGCGGCCCCGCCTCGGCGCGGGCACCCGGCGGCCCGGGAACCGCACCGCACCGCGACGGCCCCATTGACACTCGCCCTGCCGCGTCATTACGGTCACGCCAAGATTTCGAACGAGTGCCGAAATATCGAACAAGTCGAGGGGCGACTCCCGTGCGTATCACCGGAATCAGCACACATGTGGTCGGAACACCCTGGCGCAATCTCACGTATGTGCAGGTCCATACCGACGAGGGTCTCACCGGTGTGGGCGAGACCAGGATGCTCGGACGCACCGACGCGCTGATCGGCTATCTGCGCGAGGCGGAGGCCAACCACATCGCCGGTTCGGACCCGTTCGCCGTGGAGGACCTGGTACGCCGGATGAAGTACGGCGACTACGGGCGGGCCGGCGAGATCGTGATGTCCGGTATCGCTGTCGTCGAGATGGCCTGCTGGGACATCAAGGGCAAGGCACTCGGTGTTCCCGTCTGGCAGCTGCTCGGCGGAAAGGTCACCGACCGGGTCAAGGCGTACGCCAACGGCTGGTACACCACCGAGCGGACCCCGGAGGCCTATCACAAGGCCGCGTCGGCCGTCGTCGCGCGCGGCTACCGGGCGCTGAAGATCGACCCGTTCGGGACGGGCCACTTCGAGCTGGGCCAGGAGGAGACCCGGTACTCCGTGTCCCTGATCGAGGCGGTCCGGGACGCCATCGGCCCGGACACCGAGCTGATGCTGGAGATGCACGGCCGCTTCAGTCCCTCGACGGCGGTGCGGATCGCCCACGAGATGGCCCCGTTCCGGCCCGCCTGGCTGGAGGAGCCGGTGCCGCCGGAGAACCTCAAGGCGCTCGCCAAGGTGGCGGCCAAGGTCGACATGCCGATCGCGACGGGTGAACGCATCCACGACCGCATCGAGTTCCGCGAGCTCTTCGAGTCGCAGGCCGCCGACATCATCCAGCCCGACGTCGGTCACATCGGCGGCATCCTGGAGACCCGGAAGCTCGCCGCGACTGCCGAGACCCACTACACGCTGATCGCCCCGCACAACGTCGGCGGCTCGGTGCTGACGGCGGCCAGTCTCCAGGTCGCGGGCTGCACCCCCAACTTCAAGATCCTTGAGCACTTCAACGACTTCGCGGACGCCGACATCAAGAAGGTCGTACGGGGCGCCCCGCAGGTCGACCCCGGGACCGGCTGCTTCGAGCTGTCCGACGCCCCGGGTCTCGGCGTGGAGCTCGATGTGGACGCCGCGGCCGAGTTCCCGCAGCAGCAGGCCCGGTTCGACCTGTGGGCCGACGGCTGGGAGAAGAGGCAGCCCAAGTGAACGACGGTCCCGCCCGCTCACGGGCGATCACGATCGACCGGCCGGGCGGGCACCGGCTGACGGACGGACCGGTTCCGGAGCCCGGCCCGGGGGAAGTCCGCGTGCGGGTGGCCGCGGCCGGGATCTGCATGAGCGACCGCGAGGTGTACGACGGCCACCGCGACCCCGGATACGTGCGCTACCCGGTGGTGCCAGGTCACGAGTGGTCGGGCACCGTCGAGGCCGTGGGCCCAGGCGTCGATCCCGCCCTGACCGGCCGGCGCACGGTCGCCGAGGGGTTCCGTTCCTGCGGGAGCTGCGAGCGGTGCCGCAGTGGGGAGACGTCGCTGTGCACGTCGGGGTACGACGAGACGGGCTTCACCCGGCCAGGGGCGTTCGCCGATCACGTCGTGGTGCCCGCACGGCTGCTGCACCCGCTGGCCGACGACGCGGACCTGCGCGCCGCCGCGCTGCTGGAGCCCGCCGCCGTGATCGCCGCGGCCGTGCGGGCCGGCGCGCCGGAACCGGGCGAGCGGATCGCCGTGGTGGGCGCGGGAACGCTCGGGCTGCTCGCGGTCCAGCTGCTGGCCGCGGTGTCGCCCGGGGAGCTGACCGCGGTCGACCCGAGGGACGAACGGGCCCGCCAGGCACTGCTCTTCGGGGCGAGCGAGGCGCTGGCACCCAAGGAGGCCGCCGAGGTGCACGGCCGGTACGACCTGGTGGTGGAGACGGCCGGGGCCGCGACCACCGCGGCCGATGCCTGCCTGCTCGCGCGGCGCGGCGGCCGGGTCGTGCTCACGGGGATGTTCGCGCCGGGGGCCGCCGGCATCGACCCGGTGCATCTGTCGTTGAGCCAGCTCACGGTGCGCAGCGTCTTCGGGGCGTCGTCCGCGTCCTGGTCGTACGCGGTGCGGGCGTTCACCACGGGGCTGCTCGATCCGGCGGCGCTGATCACGCACGAGTTCCCGCTGGAGCGGTTCGCGGAGGCCGTGGCGCTGGTCGGGGGCGGCGGCTCCGGGACGGGCAAGGTGCTGATGCGCCCCTAAGGGCTGTCCCGTAATCGCTGGCGGGCGCACGACGACAGCTACGGCACCTCGCCGCATTGTCGGAACGTCCGAATACATCCAGTATGCGGACGCTCCTCCGCCTCGCGATGCACCGCATCCGACGCCGCGCGCCGATCCACCACGGATTACAGGACAGCCCTTGGGGCCTCTCGTTCGGATCACGCCGGGCTCGCGTGGTCCGGCAGGCACATCTGCCGCGTCGCAGTCGGTCGCCGGCGCTCCGCAGTGAATCCCTCCTCCGCCTCGCACCTGCACGCACCGGACCCCGCCCCCTGATCCCGCCCGATCCCGCCCGATCCAACGAAGACCCCGTACGCGCGCACCCGCGGCCCGGAGCGCGGGTGGCCCGACGCCCGGCAACCCCGCCCCGCCCGCGACGCCCTTCCCGAACCTCGTCCGACCCACCGAACACGAAAGGTCGCTCATGACCTCCGTATCCCCCGCCCCGTCCCGATCCTCTACCGGCGTCCGGCGCCCTGGTGAGCCCGCGCTCACCGCGCTCGGGCTCGGCGCTCCCGCCCCGGACCCGGCCGACTCGTCCCCGCACGCCTTTCCCGACGGTGGCACCTGGCGGACCGAGATCCCGTCCGTGGAGGGCCCCGAAGCGCTGTCCGTCGTACTGAAGGAGAGCGCGCGGCTCGATGTCCCCGTCCACCGGGTCAGCCAGGGCAGCGGCGTCTGGATGCTCAGCGACACCGAGATCACCGAGATGGTCGAGGGCTGTGCCGAGCGCGGCGTCGAGCTCTGCCTGTTCACCGGCCCGCGCGGCAGTTGGGACACCGGGGCCTCGTTCCGCACCGATTCGGGCGGAGCCGGGCTGCGCGCCCGTGGCCACGACGCCCTGGCCGGCTGCGTCGAGGACGCCCTGCGGGCCTCCGCGCTGGGCGTGAAGTGCCTGCTGGTGGCTGACGAAGGGGTGCTCTGGACCCTGCACCGGCTACGCCGGCAGGGCGTGCTGCCCGCCGACACGACGTTCAAGGTGTCGGCCCTGGTCGGCCCGGTGAATCCCGCGTCGTTCGCCGTGTACGAACAGCTCGGGGCGGACTCGGTCAACATTCCGTCCGATCTGACGCTCGCTCACTTCACGGAGATCCGGCGGACGTCGGCCGCTCCGATGGACCTGTACATCGAGGCCCCGGACGACCTCGGCGGATATGTGCGGATGTACGAGGCGGCCGAACTGATCCGGCGCGGCGCCCCGCTCTACCTCAAGTTCGGCCTGTCCAAGGCACCCGGCATCTACCCGTACGGCGCCCATCTGCGCGATGTCACCCTGGACACGGCGCGCGAGCGGGTCCGGCGCGGCCGGCTGGCCCTGGACCTGCTGGCCCGGCACGGCGCCGACGGAAACATGTCGCCACTGGGCTCCCGGCTGCCGGGCACCCTGCGGCGGTTCCCGACGGGGTGATCCGCCGTGGGGCGGGGGCACAGGCCCGGTGGAACGGTGATCCGCCGCGGGGCGGGCACCGGGCCTGGGGAGCGATGATCCACCGCCGGGCAGGCACCGGGCCGGTGGAGCAGTGATCCGCCGCCGGGCGGGGCCCGACTCGGTGGAGCAGTGATCCGCCGCAGGGCGGAGCCTCGGCCCGAATCCGCCCGGCGCCCTCCGGCAGCCTCTCAGCCCGCGAAGGCCGTACCGGGCATGCCCCGGCCGGCGTCGGGCAGGACCAGCAGCGACCCCGAGAACGGGTGCGGTGCGTCGAGACCGGTGCGGGCGGTGGAGATGTAGAGGTCGCGCAGGTCGCGGCCGCCGAAGGCGCAGGCCGTGGGCCGCCGCACCGGCAGCTCGACGACACGGTCCAGCCTGCCGTCGGGGGTGTAGCGGCGCACGGCGGCGCCGTCCCACAGGGCTACCCAGACGGCCCCCTCCGCGTCGACCGTCAGGCCGTCGGGATACCCCGCACCCTCCTCGACGGTCGCGAAGGGGCGGCGGCCGGTGACCTGTTCGCCGTCCACGTCGAAGACGTCGATCCGGCGGGTGGGCGTGTCGATGTAGTACATCAGCCGGCCGTCCGGGCTCCACCCGGTGCCGTTGCTGCAGGCCACCAGCGGCAGCACCCGGGTGGCCGTGCCGTCGGGGGCGATCCGGGTGAGGCTGCCGCCGACCTGCGTTTCGTCGTAGCGCATGGTGCCCGCCCAGAGCGCACCGTCCGGCGCCACAGCGGCGTCGTTCCCGCGCCGTCCCGGTTCGGCGTCGTGGACGAGCCAGCAGAAGGCGCCGTCCGCGTCGTAGAGGCCGATGCCGTCGCGCAGGTTGACGACCAGGCCGCCGCCGGCCCGGGGCTTGGCCGCGCCGACGTGCTGTTCGGTGGCCATGACGGTCCGCCGGCCGTCGGCCGGGTCGTAGGTGTGGATACGGGCGGAGAGGATGTCGACCCAGATCAGCCGCCCGGTGACCGGGTCCCAGGTCGGCCCCTCCCCGAGCGCGGCGTGCTCCCGTACGGCGACGTCGAGGCGGGGGCGGCTCACATCTCCCTCCGGTGGTGGCCGAGGCGGCCGGAGAGCGCGTCGGCGCCCTCGGCCGCGAGGGCGGCCAGTTCCGCCTCGCGCTCCTCGCTCCAGCGGATCACGGGGACGGAGACGGAGAGCGCGGCGACGACCCGGCCCGACCGGTCCCGTACAGGCGCGGCGACGCAGCTCACGTCGGGGTTGGACTCCCGGTGTTCCACCGCGATGCCGCGTTCCCGCACGGAGTCGAGCGCCGCTCGCAGTTCTCCTTCGTCGGTGATGCTGTCGGGGGTCATCGCGGTCAGTTCCAGCCCGTCGAGACGGGCGTCGAGCTCCCGGCCGGGAAGTGCGGCGAGCAGCATCTTGCCGACCGACGTGCAGTGGGCGGGCAGCTTGCGGCCGGCCGCCGACACCATCCGGACCGCGTGGGTGGAGTCCACCTTGGCGATGTAGATGACGTCGGCCCCCTCCAGGATCGCCACATGGACGGTCTCTCCGCAGGTCTCCGCGACCTGACGGGCCACCTGCTGGCCCTCGGCGGCGAGGTCGAGCTGCTCGGCGTACCGGCTGCCGAGCTGGTAGGTGCGGACGCCGAGGCGGTAGCGGCCGGGCTGGTCGGGGATCGTGACCAGGTACGAACGAGCGGCGAGCGTGGTCAGCAGCTCATGGACGGTGGTGCGCGGGAGCTGGAGCTTGCGGGTCACCTCGGGCGCGGAGAGCGTACCGTCGCCGTGGAGGAAGAGTTCGAGTACGTCCAGCGCCCGGGTCACCGCGGGGACGAGTCGCCCCATGGTCTGCACCACCCTCTCGTGTTCGACATTCCGGCCAGTGACCGGCATCACGAACACAGGCTAAGCGTGGCTAACTTGCGGGGCAATGACGAGGTGATGTCCGGCACTCGACGCCCGAAAGGACACGTCGCGTTTACCCCGGTATGCCCCTGAATGACGGGTGGGCGGCGTCACCCGGCACCCCCTTCACAGGGCCTCGTGCGCACGGCCCGGGCGCGCCTGCCGGTTCGGCGGGGGCGGGCGGGGTATTCGCTGTTCCATGTCTTCACCGAGCATCCCCTCACATCTGACGCGACCCGCCGGGTTGCGGGGCGTTCTGCACCGAAGCGACCTGGCCGTGTTCCAGAACCTGGCCCAGCGGCACTGGCCGGCCGCCGGGCCCGTGCTGCCGCGACTCAGCCGCAGCGCCAATCACGGGCTGCTGTGGTTCGGCGCGGCGACGGGCATCGCCGCTTTCGGCGGCAGCGCCCGGGCCCGGCGGGCCGCGCTGCGCGGGATCGCGTCGCTTGCGGTGGCCTCGGCGGCCATCAACACGATCGGCAAGGGTGCGGTCCGCCGCGAGCGGCCGATCCTGGACGCCGTTCCGGTGATACGGCAGCTGAAGCGACAGCCGGTCACCACGTCCTTCCCTTCCGGGCACGCCGCTTCGGCTGCCGCGTTCGCCACCGGTGTGGCGCTCGAATCGAAGGGCTGGGGGGCGGTCATCGCGCCGGTCGCCCTGTCGGTGGCCGCCTCCCGCATCTACACCGGAGTCCACTACCCGAGCGATGTGCTGGCCGGTGCCGCGCTCGGCATAGGGGCGGCGTTCGCCCTGCGCGGCATCGTGCCGACCCGGGGGCAACTGCCCGCGCCGGGCCGGCCGCCCGCCGACGCGCCCGCCCTGCCGGACGGCCAGGACCTGGTCGTCGTCGTCAACCGGGAGTCGGGGACGGCGACGGCCACGGCGTCGCTCGTCCGGGACGCCCTGCCGAACGCCGAAGTGGTGGAGTGCCCCCCGACGGAGCTCTCGGCCGAGCTGGAGAAGGCGGCGGGCCGCGGCCGGGCACTGGGGGTGTGCGGGGGTGACGGCACGGTCAACCAGGCAGCGGCGGTGGCCGCCGTGCACGGCCTCCCGCTCGCCGTGTTCCCCGGCGGGACGCTGAACCACTTCGCGTACGACCTGGGCATCGAGACCGTGGCCGACGCCTGCGCCGCACTCGGCTCGGGCAGCGCCGTACGGGTGGACCTGGGCCGCTTCCGGCCCGGCCCGGACGGCCCCGGGGGTGCCCACGGCTACTTCCTCAACGCCTTCAGCCTGGGCGTCTATCCGGAGCTGGTGCGGACCCGCGAGCGCTGGGCCCCGCGGATCGGCGGCTGGCCGGCCGGCGTCCTCGCGGCCTTCGACGTGCTGCGCGGCGAGCGTCCGCTGGAGGCCGAACTGCAGGGCCGCAGAAGGCCCTTGTGGCTGCTGTTCGTCGGCAACGGACTGTTCCAGCGAGTCGGCCCGGCGCCCGGCCGGCGGCACAATCTCGCGGACGGGCTGCTGGACGTACGGGTCGTGCACGGAGGCCGGACGCCCGCCCTCAGGCTGCTGGCGGCCGCCGTCGCCGGGCCCCTGACCCGCTCCCCCATCCACGCCGCCGTCCGACGCCGGCGCATCCGCATCTCCGGCCTGAAGCCCGGCACCCCGTACGCCTATGACGGCGAAGTGGCCCACAGCAAGGGTGACTTGATGATCGACAAGCTGCCGGAGGCGCTGACGGTCTACTGCCCGAGACCGGTGTGATTCCAGCCGGATCCTGGTGAGCGAAGGGCGGTCGACGCCGAGTCGGCCGCCCTTCCGCATGAGCTCGCACCTGACCGTCCGTATCGCAAGATGCCTATCTCACTATGCGGCGTGAGGGCATACGGTATCCGTACCGATCAGCGCTTTGCGGCTCGCGTTTCGCGGTTCGCGTTCGAGAGAGGATGCACGGTCATGCCGAAGGAGACCGCCGTCTACACCCACGGCCACCACGAGTCGGTGCTGCGCTCGCACCGCTGGCGTACCGCCGCCAACTCCGCGGCCTACCTCGTCGGTGAACTCCGTTCCGGCATGAGCGTGCTGGACGTCGGGTGCGGGCCCGGCACCATCACCGCGGACCTGGCCGCACTCGTCGCCCCCGGCCGCGTGACGGCCGTCGACACCACCCAGGAGATCCTCGGCCAGGCGGCCGATGCCGCGTCCGAACGAGGCCTGGACAACGTCGAGTTCGCCGTCGCCGACGTCCACGCCCTGGACTTCCCCGACGACTCGTTCGACGTGGTCCACGCCCACCAGGTGCTCCAGCACGTCGGCGACCCGGTGCAGGCGCTGCGCGAGATGCGGCGGGTCTGCCGTCCCGGCGGCATCGTCGCGGCCCGCGACAGCGACTACGCGGCCATGAGCTGGTTCCCCCAGTCGCCGGTCATGGACACCTGGCAGCAGCTGTACGGCCGGGTCGCGAGGGCCAACGGGGGCGAGCCGGACGCGGGCCGCCGGCTGCTCTCCTGGGCGCGCGAGGCGGGCTTCACCGACATCACCCCGACCGCCGCCTCCTGGTGCTTCGCCACCCCGGAGAACCGGGCCTGGTGGAGCGGTCTGTGGGCGGACCGCACCGTCGACTCGGTCTACGCGGAGCTGGCGGTCGAGGGCGGCCACGCGACGCCCGGAGAGCTCACGGCGATCGCCGAGGCCTGGCGCACCTGGGGCGAACAGGGCGACGGCTGGTTCATGGTCCCGCACGGCGAGGTCCTCTGCCGGGCCTGATCCCACCACCCGGGGGCCGGCCGGAACCGCCGGGCCCCGGGGCCCACGCCCACTCCGCCGAATCGATCACACACCGCTGACCGGCCAACTACCCTGTTCGGCATGGAAATCCTGGGAACCACGCTGCGTATCTGCGTCGACGACCTGGAGGCCGCGGTGGCCTTCTACGAGGACCTCACGGCGAGTTCGGCGCTGCGCTTCGAGCGCGGCGGGGTGTCCGTCGCCGCCATCAGCTGCTTCCTGCTGATGAGCGGGCCCGAGTCCGAGCTGGAGATCCTGCGCAAGGTGACCGCGACGATCGCAGTGAAGGACGTCGACGAGGCCCATACCTCCCTGACCCGGGTCGGCGCCCGCGTCATCGCGGGCCCGGTACCCACCCCGGGCGGCCGCAACCTGATCGCGGTGCACCCGGACGGCTCGGTCTTCGAGTACGTCGACCGCAACCGGGCCGTCTGAGCCGTCCGGTCCCCGCGCCCTCCGCCGTCATCCCCGAGGCCGCATCCGGTAGTTGTACACATCCGGCAGCGGCTCACCCGTGACTTCGGCGAGTTCGGCCCACACCTCGTCCAGGATCTCCGCGCCCTCGCGCAGATCGGCGACCTCGAAGCCCTCGTCGAACAGGGCACGGGCGGCCGCCCGGTCGCCCTCCGCCAGCAGGAGGCGCGCCTCCAGAAGACGGAAGCGGCCCCGGGCGCGGATTCCCGGCAGCAGGCCGGTCCAGACCGTGCGGGCCTCGGCGGTGCGGTCCACGGCCAGCAGGGCCTCGATCGCCTCCCGGCCGAGGGCCGCCGTGGCCGCGGTCCAGGCCTCGCCGTCATCGGGGCGCTCCGCGCACAGGTCGTCGAACGCCTCCGTGTAGTGGTCGGCCGCCCGGTCCCGCTGGCCGCTCTCCTGGGCGGCGACGGCGAGACAGCGGAGCAGCGGCCAGCGCGACGGGGCGAGGGCAAGGCCGCGCTCCCAGCTGCGGACCGCCTGGGCCCGGTCGTCGGCATGCCACTGGGCGACGCCGAGGTGGTACTCGGTGAGGGGTTCGGCGGAGGCAGTCTCCAGCATGTCGCGCCAGTGCGAGGAGACGAGGCTGGGGCCGGGCGGGGCGACGCGGCGGTGTTCGGGGAAGGAGCCCTGCTCCAGCAGCTCCAGCCAGGGCGCCTGCTGCTCGCCGAGTGCGGACTCCGCGAACGGAGTGCCGGGCAGCGTGTACCCGGCGCGCCGCACTTCGAGTGCTCCCCACCCCGAGCCGGTGGCGAGGATCTCGCCCGGCTCCGTGTCGGCGCAGCGGCGCCACGCCTCGTACGCGGCGTCCACATCGGCGCGCGGCAGCGCGGCGGCGAGCCGCTGCTCGGTCTCGGCACGGGCTGCCGCCCAGTCGTCGCCGTGCACGGCGGCGGGGTCCGCGGTGAGCGGTCCGTAGGACTCCAGCCAGCTGAACTCGCCGCCGGGCTCCAGCGGAACATGCTCCAACTGGGTGCGGGCGAGCCCGGCCTGGATCTCGGCGTAGCCGGTGGTGCCGGGCTCGGTGAGCCATTCCTGCCAGCGGCGGCCACCCGGCCCGCTGCCCCAGAGGAAGAGCTTGCGGCCGCGCAGCAGGTCGGTGGAGGTCTGGACGAGTCCGTGGCCGTGCTCGTCGAGGGAGGCGATCCAGCGGCGGGCGCCGTCGGGTACTTCGTAGAAGTAGTCGGCGGGGAAGTCGCTGCGCAGCGGATACGTCCGGTCGACGCCGCCGGTCTCGGGCATCGGGACCCGGGTCAGGGTCCGTTCGTAGCCGAAGTGCCAGGCCTCGTCGGCGGGCGCAAGCACCCGGGTGCGTTCGCCCTCCGGGACGGCGATGTTGGACCACCAGTAGACGGGCGCGGGGTGTTCGTGCGGGTTGCGTATCCGTACGCCGACGTGGAGGAAGTCGGAGTCCTCCGGCAGCCACAGATCGACCTGGAACGGCAGGTCGCGCAGCCGTTCCCACTCCCAGAGCCGGACCATCTCGCCGCCGTCGGGCGCCGGGACCAGGGCGGCGTGCACGGGGGCGCAGGACAGGGTGGTGTGGCCCGTCGCGCCGATGTTCCATTCGATGCCGCCGGAGAACCACGCGCCGTTGAGGGCGAAGTCGGCGGGCTGCAGCACGGGGTTGGTGTAGACGAGGTCGCGGCCGGTCGGCTTGTGGAAGAGGGAGTGGATGCGACCGCCAAGTCCGGGGAGCACGGTGGCCCGCAGCCGGTCGTTCTCGATGACGATCGCGTCGAGGTCCGTGGAGGTGCGCTCGCGGCCGTAGCCGTCGAGGATCCGTACGGGAAGGACGGTGGCGAGGGGTTCATGACCGATCTGCCGGGCCATGTCGCGGGGCAGTCCCGCCCGGTCCCGGTCGTCGACGAGATGCATCTCGTCGAGGGGCCGCAGCGCGGGCAGCGGGTTCTCCGGCCCCGTCGCCGCTGCGGGCAGGGTCAGTACGGTGCGTCGTACGGTGGTGGCCAAGGCAACCTCGCTCCCTCGCGCGGGCCGCCGCAGGTCCGGGCGCCCCCCGATGACCATGGAACACGCTGGAAGCCGCCCGGACCAGGGGATCGGCCGTCAGACTTCGGCAAAAGCCGCGACCACCAGGTCGGTGAGCAGCGCACCTGCCGTGCCGTCCGGGTCGAGATCGGGGTCGTAGACCGTGACGTTGAGGCCGGCACAGCGGGGCGAGCGGACCAGTGTCCGCAGCAGGGGGCCCAGTTCACCGGGGAGCAGTCCGCCGAGGTCGGGGCTGTCGACGGCGGGCATGACCGACGGGTCGAGCACATCGGCGTCCAGGTGCACCCAGAAGCCGTCGACGGCCGGGCCCTCCAGGCTCCGCACGATCCCGCCCGCCAGGTCTGCGGCACCCTGCTCGCGGATCTCCCCGACGGTCGCCACCGGGATCTTCAACTCGGCGAGCTCGACGCGGTCCTCGTCGTAGTCACGGATGCCCAGGACCCGCACGTCCTCGTCCCTGAGGTAGGGCCGCAGCCCGTCCAGGCCGCTGAGATCGTCCTGCCCCCGTCCGGTGGCGATGGCCAGCTCCTCACCGGCCGCGGCGCCGATCCCGCCGCCGTTGCCCGCATGGCGGAAGTCGGCGGACCCGTCGACCGACACCAGTCCGTACCGGCCGATCCGGCGCAGGGCGAGCGAGGCGCCGAGCTGGATGGAGCAGTCGCCGCCCAGGACGAGGGGGAAGTCACCGACGCGCACGTGCTGCTCGACCCGGTCGGCGAGGGTGCGGGTGTACCGGGCGATCGCGGCGGCGTTGAAGACCCCGTCCCCCTCCTGCCACGCGCCGCGGTCGTAGCGGGGCGGCACGACGACCCCGCCCTCGGACGCACCGATCCGCTGCACGATCCGCTGCTCCCGCAGTGCGCCGGCGAGCTTGTAGCAGCCCGGTACGGTGCCGGGGGCCGGCGGACGGAGTCCCAGGTTGGAAGGGGCGTCGAGCACCACGATATTCCGCATGCGCCCCATCCTCCGCGCCGTAGGCTGGCCGCTCAATCGGATTCCGGAATGCGACAGGAACGGCGGCACACGATGAGCACGCAGCACACGTACCGAGTGATCGTGCGCGGCACGTGGCAGGGGCTCACGGACCAGGCCCGCGAGCAACTGCTCGCCGAGGTGGAGGAGCACGGTCTGGCCGCGATGCAGTTCAGCGAGGAGGGCTCGCTGACCTACGACCGTGTGCTCAAGCACTTCAGCTTCCGGTACGTGGTGGTGTCGGATGCCGAGGACGGCGAGGAGATGGCTTCCGCGATCGCCGAGGACCGGGCGGAGACGGCGTTGCGGAAGGCCGGTTACGGACACGGTGAACTGCGCTCCACCGCGACGGACATGGACACCATGAAGATCAACTTCAAGGGGCGGCGGGGGCCGGCGGCGGGGTGACGGCGGGCCGGCGACGACTACGACCCCCTGACCAGTAGATTCTCCACTTTCGGCTCTGTCACGGACTTACCCGTTCGCACGCAGGATCATCCCGCGAGAGTCCCTCCGACAGAGCTGGAAGTCCCTGAAAACTCCCTGGCTCAGCCCCCTTCCGGGTGCCGCGAGGCAGCGTTCGGCAGGGCACCACCTGACACCCGAGCTGCGCCATCCGCAGATTCACGTCCATCGACTCGAGAGTGGGGGTGCGAGGATGCGCCGAAAAGCAGTGAGGGAGCGGATTCCGGGGCCCACCGTTCCACCTCGGTCTCCATGCGGTCGGCCATGGCTTCCTGTTCGCGCCGGTCCCACCGCCCCGTCAGCTTGTCCTTGCCCGCGTCTCCCTTGATCAGGTGCGGGACATGGGTGTACGCCCACGCCGCTTCGGTGCCGGCCGGTGAGCGAGTGGCGTCGGCCGTGGTCATCTGCCCGAAGAGGAGGAAGGGGCGGTCGGGCACCTGGCCGGTTGCAATCTGTGCAGCGAAGCGAGTGAGGCCGTCGACCCCGTCGGCCAGGCGGACCGTGCCTTCCGATCCGGCCGGGTTCGTGCCCGAGAATGTCTCCGGGGTCAAGGTAAGGGCTGTCCCGTAATCCGTGGTGGATCAGCGCGCGGCGTCGGATGCGGTGCATCGCAAGGCGGAGGAGCGTCCGCATACTGGATGCATTCGGACGTTCCGACAACGCGGCGAGGTGCCGTAGCTGTCGTCGCGCGCCCGCCAGGGATTACGGGACAGCCCATAGGGCCCCAGGACTTCGTACAGGTGCAGGTCCGAGCCACAGATGCCCGTGGACGTGATCCTGACGACAATGTCCGTCGGGTCCTCGATCCGCGGATCCGGAACGGTCTCCACCCGGACATCCCTTTCGCCTTGCCAACTCAGTGCGCGCAGATTCGAATCCTCTCAAGAGGAACCGCGACAACGCCCGCGCGAGAATTCCCATGCCTTCAGGACGAGGCCGGCCAGGTAACCTCACCCGTTGCAATCCACGTCGCATTCACCCGGCACCTTATTTGCGCAGAGACTGAGGCTTGCGGACGGTGCGGCGGCCGGAATTATCGCTCTCCGAGCCCCGGTCCCTCTGTCGAGCTTGCGCTGCCTTTTCCCGTGGTCGGCACGCTCCCAGAGCGGGACCGTCGACTACGGAACCCCACTTCGCTGTCGCGCTCTTCATGGCTCGGCGCCCTCCGGCACGCGACTACGGTGGATACCGGGTAGGGGCGTGAGCGATGAACAGAAAAGCCAGCCGGACACTGCACACCGCCGCCCCGAAGGCGTCAGCGACAAGACCGTCGAGGCGCTGGGCGGTCCGGCTACTGCCCCATGACCTGCCGCGGCCAGGACATCACCGTCCAGGACATCAGCCTCACTGAACGCGGCGCGACCTCGCAGGAGCGCTCTTTTCCTCGTCGTCGTCGCTGTCGTCGTCCCCCGGCACGTGAACATCGAGAACCTTGATGTTGATCTCGACGACTTCCAGCCCGGTCATCGTCTCCACCGCATCGGTGACATGAATGCGGATCTTCTTGGCCGTGTCCAAAATGAGCGTTCCGTACTCGACCACGATGTCGACATCGACGGCGGCCTGCTTCTCGCCCACCTCGACCTTCACTCCCCGGCCCGGGTCGTTGGAGCGGGACACCTTGTCCTTCATCGCTCCCATGGCCCGGGAAGCGCCGCCGCCGAGGGCGTGGACTCCCTCTGTCTCACGTACCGCTATCCCCGCGATCGTCGAGACGACGGTATCCGCGATGACAGTCGTCCCCTTCGTACCGCCCGCCGATTCGGTCGACCCGAGTGTCGTTCCGTTTTCACTGCCGTTCGTCGCCATGAGTACCTCGCAGCGAGAGTTCTGAGAGGGGACAACCGGAAGCAGCGGACCTTTTCCACCGTCCTCGCCCCCTTCCACGGTGCTCCAGAATCCGGGCATACGCCATTCGAGTGCCGAGAAGGGCAGCGTGTCCGTGTCCGCTCCCTTCGCCGCGCGCTCTCAGTTCCGGGGCAGCAGGGAGCCCAGGGGCCCGAGGTCGAGATTGAGGTCTTCCAGCCGCACACCGTGCTGCTCGCAGAGCTCTCCCATGCGCTGATCGAGCATCATCAGCGTCGCCCCGATCTCATCGGTCTGATCGTCGGTCAGGTCACCTTCGTCGATGCGCCGCAGGGCTTGCCGTTCCATCAGCTGCCGGAGCAGTTCGACCACCGTGAGCACCAGGGTGACCAGATCGCGCCCCATCCGCTCGGAGTCCAGGTCAACTCGTGAGGTTGTCACAGCGGCCCGCT
Source organism: Streptomyces sp. NPDC002809 (assembly GCF_040295435.1). Classification (NCBI taxonomy): domain Bacteria; kingdom Bacillati; phylum Actinomycetota; class Actinomycetes; order Kitasatosporales; family Streptomycetaceae; genus Streptomyces; species Streptomyces sp. NPDC002809. The sequence goes on along the minus strand of NZ_JBEOVJ010000034.1, from coordinate 12,061 downwards.
GTCTGCCCAGGGGGCGGGAACACGCTCATTGACCGACGACAGCAGTGCATGGAGTGAGACACGTACGAGTGGTACGTCGGCGATGGCGATGACCAGGTCACCGCTCACGACCACCCCGGTCGCCAGGACACGGTCCAGCAGATCGACCAGCGGCACGCCGATCGGGCCGCTCAGGCCTCCGGGCCCGTCCCACGGAACTGCTTCATGCGTCACGGACTACACCTCGCCCACGAAGGAGTAGGGCACCCAGGGCCCGGAGACCTCGATGTGTGCCCCGGTGCGCTTTCGCAATCCGGCGACCAGCAGGTCCAGCTCGGCGGCCCGATGCCCCGCTACCAGGTAGGTCGCATTCAGGACCTGAACATGACGGTCATCAACGGCTCCACTGCCGTGCGGCCGAAGCCGGCGGGACTCCGTGGCGAGGCGGCTCACGTCCGCATCCACGGCATCCGCGACCCGCAGGGCATCCGTCTGCCGCTGCTCTCGCTGCGACTGCAGGTTGCGCTTGCGTTCCAGATAGGCCCTGCCCGCTCCAGGGGCCGGGCGCGTCCGGTCTGCCGCCGTAGCCGTCCGCTCCTCCGGGGGACCATCGCCCGCGCTCCGCGAGACGGGTGCGTAGACCTTGATCCCCCATTCGGCATGATGCGCAATACGCGTCAGTGCTGTGCGAAACCGTGTCGACTCACTGACGAGTGCGAGAGCAGCCCTTTCGTCCCCGTTGTACAACGTGGCCAGCGGCAAGGGGACCGTGGGAAATCGGGCAGCAACTGCCGAGACGACCTCATGGTGGGCACGCGCGTATCGTTCGAGTTCAGCCTCGTCGGTCAGCCGTTTCTGCCAGACCTCGTCCGTGAACTCAGCTCCTCGAACGGTCTGCACGATCGCTGTGAGCGAGCCGATGCCAAGAGAGCGCACCGGTTCGTCCTGCGTGACCCCGGCGAGACGATCCACGTCGGGGTCCCCCTCCGTGTGGCAGACCGCGAACACATAGGTGGCGTTCGCCTCCGACGGCCCTGTGCTGCGCTCCGTCATGAGCCCCTTCTCTTCCTCTCCCTGGCTCATCGCAAGTCCGGCGATGTCTCTTCGGAGCGCGATTCAAGTGCCTCGAGCCGCGCACGCAGCTCGCGGTTCTCGTCCTTCAGGGCGTTCCTTGCCGCGTGAGAGCTGAGCGCCGGATCGGTCTCCCACCAGTCGATCCCGGCCTTCTTCGCCGTGTCCACGGAGGCCACGAAGAGCCGAAGGCGAATGGTGAGCAGCTCGATGTCGAGAAGGTCGATCTTGATGTCCCCAGCGATCACGATGCCCTTGTCGAGAACGCGCTCGAGGATGTCCGCCAGGTTGGTGTTCTGCGGCCCGGCTGCAGGATAGGAAGCGTCCTGTCGGAAGTCGAGATCAGTCACTTCGCGCTCTCCGTGATCGCTGCTTTGCAGACGGGGCCCGCCTTCTGCGCGGCGCCTCGTCCTCTTCCTCGTCTTCCTCGTCTTCCTCGTCTTCCTCGTCTTCCTCGTCTTCCTCGTCTTCCTCGTCTTCCTCTTCTTCGTCCTCGTCTTCCGGCTCTTCCTCGTATTCCTCGTCGTTCTCGTCCGTCAGCGAGTCCTCGTCCTCACCGTCGTCCTCGTCTTCCGGTTCTTCCTCGTATTCCTCCCCTTCAGAGTCTTCCTCGTTCTCTGCTTCTTCCTCTTCCATGGCCTCTTCGTGCGATACGACTACTTCTCCGTCGCGGATCTCGCCACGCCACCCTTCCGGTTCCTCTTCCGTGAGTGTGACGTACCGCTGGAAGTGCTTGAAGTCGAGCCGGACCCGTCGTCCTTGCGCGCGCCAGAGGTTGCCCGTCTTCTCGAAAAAGCCGGACGGATAGTACTCCATGACCAGAACGATGCGCGTGAGGGACGGTGCCAGTTCGTGGAAGCTCACCGCACCTCGCGTTGTCCCCTTGGCGCCTTCGGAGGTCCAGACAATGCGTTCGTCAGGGATCTGCTCCTGGACCGTTGCCTTGAAGCTTCGGGAGGAGGGGCCCACCTTGACCTTCCAGTCGCTCGACACCTCTTCGTCCATCGAGACATCGCGCACGCCCTTGGCGAAACTGCTGAACTGGTCGTACTGGGTCCAGTGGTCGTAAGCGGCACGAAGCGGCACTCCCACATCGAGAACCTCGATGATGTTCATGACCTTTCCACCGCTGGCCTTACGTTTGCCCTGGCCGCCACCAAAGGTCTCCTTGGCCTTCTCCACGACGTTGTCCTTGACACCCTTGGCCTTCTCCGAGACGAACGCCTTCACCGGAGAGTCGCCTTGGAGGATCCGAGAGCCGATAGCCGGCAATGAGCCGCCGTTCTCTGCGACATCGTTCAGCTGACCGGTGACATCAGTCAGCTTGTCCCCTGCCTTCTCCGCGAGCTTCTCCACCTGCGTGCTGAGAAAGCTGGACAGCTCACCGCGGAGCTTGTCCATTCCGGACTCTTCGGTCTCTTCGTTCTCTTCCGACTCAGGCTCTGCATTTTCCGTCCTGGCCATGACTCGCTACCTCCGACCGCTGGAGCGCTTGGATGCGGCTCGCTTGGACGATGACTTGCCTGCTGCCGTCTTCTTGGCTGCCGTCTTCTTCGCCGGGGCGGTCTTCTTGGCTGCAGTCTTCTTCGCCGAGCCGCCGGACTTCTTGGCAGCCGGCTTCTTCGCCGGGGCCGCCTTCTTGGCTGCCCCCTTCTTCTTGGCTGCCGCCTTCTTCGCCGGGGCGGTCTTCTTGGCTGCAGTCTTCTTCGCCGAGCCGCCGGACTTCTTGGCAGCCGACTTCTTCGCCGGGGCCGCCTTCTTGGCTGCCGCCTTCTTCTTGGCCGGGGCGGTCTGCTTCGCCGTGCCCGACGATGTCCGGCGGGGCGCCCGCCTTCTCGGCTGCTCCTCCTCCGGCTCCTCCTCGGGTTCTTCTTCCGCTTCTTCTTCCTCTTCCTCTTCTTCTTCCTCTTCGTCCTCTACTGGCTGCTCATCCTCTTCGTCGCCCTCCTCGGGTTCCTCCTCGTACTCTTCGTCCTCGTACTCCTCGTCCTCGTACCCCCCGTCCTCTTCTTCGGGTTCCTCTTCGTACTCGTACTCGTCCTCGTACTCGTCGCCCTCGTCTCCCTCGTCGCCCTCGTCCTTCGGCGGTTCGAGGAGACGAGCCGTGCGCTCACTGATCGAGCCGGCCAACGTGCTCATGCTTCGATTGGCGGCAGCGGTCATGGCCTTACGGCCCGCGTCAAGAACCTCGCCCCTGAGCTGCTCCTGGAGTTCAGCGACCTGGGGGACCTCGCCGAGTCGGCGCATGCCCTCTGCGGCTAGTTGGCGGGGCTCCAGACCGAAGCGTCGGCCTGCGAGATACGTGGCGACGCTGAGAGCCAGTCGCCCCTTCTTGGTCCGGCCCAGCACGTAGCCGCCGACTACAGCGACCGCGAGGGTCAACTTCGTCTGGTCTTCCATGAGCACGTCACCTTCGATCACTCTGTGCCGGGCCAATCCGTACGGCGTCCAACCGGTCCAGCAAGCGTTCCTCTTCGCGTTCGAACTCCTCCAGACTGATCTCTCCGGATTCCAGTTCCTGATTGAGTACCGCCAATTGCGCACGCAACACAGCGGGGTCGTGCAGTTCGCGCTCGGCGGCGTCGTTGAGCTTCTCCGCCACCCAGATCACGCCACGCACCGGCGCGATCGGAAGCGTGAGCAAACCGGTGATCAGCCCCATGTCATTTCCCGCCCACCAGCCCAGATCGGGCCTCCGCCGAAACGAAGCTGTAGCAGGGAAGCGGGCCGGCGGACCGGATCTCCGCATGCTCCCGATAATCCGCCCCGAGGCTCTGGGCCCGCAGATGGAAGGCTTCGCTCTCAGAACGGTCGACGAGAAAGGACTCGTTCAGCACGCAGCCCGGGACCTCGGGTCCCGGGACGGCCGCCCTGGCAGCAGGTGCGAGTTCGCGGAGGATCCGCCGCCCCGCGGCGACTGCCCGCCTGGTGAGAGCACCGGAGATGGCCTCGCCCAGCCGGAGGCTGGCCTCGTAGCCCGGGTTCTTCCGTGCTGCCGCACGGAGTTGGCGCACGCTTTTGTCCTCGGCGACAAGCGCCTCCAGCGCATTCTGCGCGGGAAGAACCTTGACGTTGATCTCGATGCGGCCCGCGAGCCGGTCCAGGGTGGCGGCATACTCGGATTCGTGGGCGGCCAGTTGGGCGAGGACCGACTGTCCGTCCGCCGCGACCATTCCGAACCGCATGGGGAGCACCGGACCATCGTCAGCGAGGCGCATCAAAAGGTTTTGGTGCGCCAGCAAATCCCGCCGTCGGGCACGGAGCTGCGGCGGCGCGTCACTGACGACCGCCGCAAGCGGACCCTGGTTGATGCCCCTGAGGACCGCGGGCGGCGATCCGACGCCGACCACATCCTTCGGAAGCGGCGTCGCGGCCCGCAGGATCGCGTAGACATACACACCATCGGTTGCCGCGCTCACGCTCATGCCTCCACGCGCCGTCGTCGACTCTCACTGCTGCGGGCAGGAGCACGTCGCTTCTTAGGTCGCTCTTGCGGCTCGTCGTCTTCCTCGGACGAGCCGTCGCCACCACCTACGGCTTTGCGTACGGTGTCGCCGACGGACTCGGCCGCGTGACGCACCTTGCGTTTCCCCACGGACTTCGCCACACCGCCACCGAGAAGCTCGGGAATGGTGGTGCTGCCGGAATCACGCTCAAGGTCCAGTCGGTTGCACGCCTCCGCGAAGCGAAGGTACGTATCCACACTCGCGACAACGATGCGTGCGTCGATCTTCAGGATCTCGATGCCGACCAGCGAAACCCGGATGAACACGTCAATGACCATGCCACGGTCAAGAATGAGCTCCAGCACGTCGTACAACGTTCCGGCGCGGGGCGGACAGGCCACTACCTCGTCCGAGTAGGTGGTCGCGGGCATGAAGAGTCCTTCCAACAGGGGGCAAAGCGCGAGTCACTCGTCGGCGGCACCACGTCGGTAGCGCCGGACCCTGCGGTATTGCAGGAGTTCGCCGTCCTGGTCGAGCTGCACCTCGTAGGAGGCGAGGAGGCTTGTGGTGTCGGGGATCCTCGGCACTTCGAGAACGTCCACCACCACGCACCAGCCGTCGTCCTCGCGCCGCACTGCGGAAACACCCTCCGCGGGGTGGCCGATCAACCCTTCCAGGCTCTTGCTGGCAGCACGAGCCGCATGCTCCGGTCCTCGCGCCGGTCGTCGGGCACGGGAGGAGGTCGCCGTCTTCGAACTCCCGGCGTGTGTGCGACGTTGTTCTGCCATAAGGCCAGTCTCGTCACTCCCGTCGGCCACGCATCTTGAGCGGATCCATCGGAGCGTGACGTGAAGGCGTATCGCTTGACCCGTGAAGGGTATTCACGGTCATCAGGGCCATCGCCAGCAATTCACGTGGCACTGGCAGCTAACGTTGCTCTTCCGCGTACGTGAGTGCCTCTCGATGGTCGTCAAGGCCCTCTCGCCCGTCCCGCGCCCTCAAGGACAGGTCCGAGCACAGTCTCCGGGCCATCTCCCGTGCGTCGTCCCGGGGCGCTGCCCCCTCGACATACTGCAGAATTTCCAGCAACGCCCGGAGCTCACCGCTACGCAGCGCAACCTCGACGACTTCTTGCTTCCCGGCGGTCAGGGCGCTCACCACACGCTTTTGACAGGCATCGATCTGCAAGCAGGCGAATCGGCTGTCGTAACCCCATGATTCCGCACTTCCACTGGCGGCGTCGAAGACGGCGAGGCGCTGAAGAAGTGATTTCGGCTCCGCGTGCGGAGCGCGATAGAAGGGCCGCTCGTCGCTTCCCGAAAACTCGGCATCCAGCTGGACCTCGGAGAGGAACGCAGCCACCCGGCCGGGGTCAGGCGTCAACCCACCTCCCATCCATCGAGCAGACTCCATCAGTGTCCGGCCGGCCCCTTCGGGGATGGAGAAGAAGCACCACCCCGAAACGCCACACCAAAGAAGCCCTGCGTCCCGGCCCTCACCGAACACCTTGCGCCGGAAGGCACGGGTGAACTCCACACTTCCTTCCACGTCCGCCCCGAACGCGTCCTGGCTGGGGTCGTCATAGTCCCCGTATGAGGAAACGGAGGAGACGGGGAGGCCTTCATCGAGAAGCCGGCCGGCGACCGCCACCATGTAGTGACCGATGGCGGCTTCGAGGTCGTCCCTCATTTGCTGCGCGCGGTCGTCCTCGTACACCACCAGGGTTCTCCTGTTTCCGGCTCCGGCTTCGGGTCCTGTCTCCAAGCCGTTTCCCAGAAAACCGCAGTTCACACCGGGTGCGGCAGCGATGTCTCCTACGTCGGCCCCCGCAGACGGTCTTCGGTGAGCGGTGCCGCGGATGGTCCGGTGGAGGGGAATGCACGCGTCGCCGCGGGGTCATATCCTGCGCCGAACCGCCTCGCGGAGGCACTCCGCCGCGGGCATCGAGGGAGCCGACAGCTGCGGCGTCCTCCGCCGCTGCCGGCACCTCGGCCGGACCGATCCGATCGTGTGTCACTGCAGCCTTCCCGGGGGTCGGGACTCTCCTGCCCACCGAAACCCAAAGGAACGGCCGCCCGACACAGTCCGTGACCGCCGGAATGGCGCCCGTCCTGCGCGCGGCCCATCCTGGACATGCGGCGACCTGTCGCCGCCACTACGACGGCGAGAGGCGGCCATGGCCATATCACCTCTGGGCATGCCACGGCGCATGCTGACTGTGCCGGGCGTCTACACTCCGCAACACGACACGCACCTCCTCATGCGGGCTCTCGCCCGGGAGAACATCAGCCCCGGGACGCATGTCCTGGAACTGGGGACCGGCAGCGGGGCCCTGGCAGTTCACGCAGCCCGGTTGGGCGCACGCGTCACCGCCGTCGACATCTCGCACAGGGCGGTGCTGTGCGCCAGGGTGAACGCCGCCCTCCACCGCAGCCGGGTCACCGTCCGGTATCGCGATCTGTCCGCTCTCGACGCAGGACAGTACGACATGGTGATCAGTAACCCCCCGTACGTTCCCTCGCCGACCGCAAGGCCCCCGCTGCGGGGCAGAGCCCGTGCGTGGGACGGCGGTCCGGACGGCCGTGCCGTCGTCAATCGGGTCTGTGCGACTGCCGCAACCGTTCTGCGACCTGGCGGAACACTGCTCATGGTCCATTCGAAAATGTGCGGCGCCCAGACCACGATCGATGTCCTCGCGCGGGCGCGCCTCGCCGCGGAGGTCATCGACCGCGAGCTCATCCCCCTGGGCCCCGTCCTGCGCTCCCGTCTGCCGTGGCTCCGTGATCAGGGACTGCTGGATGGCACAGGACAGGACAAAGAGGAACTGGTGGTCATCCGTGCGCGACACATCTGATCCCCGCCGTGTCCGCCTCGTACCCGGCGGACCGCTCCTGGTGGAGGGACCCGTCACCGTCGCCGGACATGACGGGACGCTCGTCACCTCCGAGCGCTTCATGGTGGCGGTGTGCACCTGCCGTCGCAGCCGCCGCTATCCCTGGTGCGACACCAGCCACCGCAGCCGCGCAACTCCGCCTGCCAGGACCGGAACCGACGCGGCCACCGACCCGGAATCAGGTGCGACAGCATGACCACCGCGCTCTACTCCGAATCGCGTGACGTCAGGCCGGCGCTGCCCACCTCGCGCGGAGTGCTCTCCTGTGCCGTCCTGTCGGCCTTGCGGGACGGACACGCACCTCTGGTGGATCCGCAGGCCGTGTCCGGGGCCGATCCCTACGGGGACGATCTCCAGCTTGCGCTCTATGTTCTCTACGAGCTGCACTATCAGGGATTCGAGGGGGTCGGTGACGACCGTGAGTGGGATCCTGACCTGTTGCGGCTGCGTGGTGCGCTGGAGGGCCGCTTCCTGACTGCCTTGCGCACGGATGTGCCGGGGAAGGCCGACGCGCGTGCCGCCCTTGCCGCGATCCTCACCGAACCGGCCTTCGACGACGGCACCGGAGTGAGCAACTACCTGCAGAACGAGGGCCTGCTCTGGCAGGTCCGGGAGCACTCGGCGCTCCGCTCCCTCTACCACCTCAAGGAAGCCGACCCGCACGCCTGGGTCATCCCCCGGCTGTACGGCCGGGCCAAGGCCGCGATGGTGGCGGTGGAGTACGACGAGTTCGGCGCCGGACGGGCCGAAGACATCCACGCCCGGCTCTTCGCGGACCTGATGGACGACCTCGGCCTGGACCACGCTTACGGTCACTACCTCGACGCGGCCCCCGCGCAGGGCCTGTGCACGGTCAACGTGATGTCGCTGTTCGGTCTGCACCGGGCGTTGCGCGGCGCTCTCGTGGGGCACTTCGCCTCCGTGGAGGTGACGTCATCTCCCGGATCCCGGCGGCTCTCGGAGGCAATGCGGCGCACAGGTGCCGGGCCGGCCGCCGCACGTTTCTACGACGAGCACGTCGAGGCCGACGCGGTGCACGAGCAGGTCGTCCGCCTGGAGGTGATCGACCCGCTCCTGACGGCCGAGCCCGGTCTGGACACCGACGTGGCGTTCGGCATCCAGGCCACCGGTCTTCTCGAGGACAGATTGGGTGCGCTGTTGCTGGAGGCCTGGCGGGGTGGCCGCTCGGCCCTGCGCATCCCGTTGACAGCAACCGCACGGCATCCCGGCAGCCCATGAACCATCCCACGCCGGGCATACCCGACGGCTCCGCAGCCATCATCGTCGTACCGGACACTCCGCGGGTAGCGATGGCCGAGGCGCTGGCCAAGCACCGCCTGCTGGAGCCCCTGAGGGCCCTCGTCAGCAAGCGCCCGCCGCCCCACCTCCTCCCGACCTCACGGGACGAAGCGTCCGTCGCCCTGGCCACAGACCTCCGCATCCCTGTCGTTTCCTACGAAACGGGCGTGCCCAATCTCCGAACGCTGCGGGCAGTTGCCGAGATGAACACCAAGTCCGGCTTCCGCACGGTCGCGCACTCGCTCGGCCTCCGCCTGCCCCACGGCCGGGCATGCACCGGCGCGGACCTCGGCAGGGCAACCGGCGCACTGCTGGACGCGCACGAGCGGGTGGTCGCCAAGCCGGACCGGTCCGCCGGCGGCCACGGCTTGCATTTCGTGACCCGGGGCGAGCGGACGGCGCAACCACCGCCGCCACCGTACGGCCACTCGCTCGTCGAGGGGAACGGGCCGTTCTGTGGATTCTGGGAGCGGAGCGGCGGGGCACGCCGTCGGCGGACGTCGGCACTACTGGTAGTCGCGTCGAAGCAGCCTCTCCCACAGCCGGATCGCCAGTGCTGCCTGACTGCCGTGTCGCTGGCGCCGAGCCGCGCCGGCGCCGGCCGCCCGGGTCACCCGAGCGCACGGCCCGGTGGGCACACCCCGGGCAGCGGTGCCATGTTCCGGACGGGGGCCAGTGGCAATCCGGTGGTAGGCAGTAGTCGCATGACTGTCGCCAGTGCGCGCCACCTGTCCCCGGAGAAGAGACCGAGAAGCAGAAGGAGAACGCCATGCCGGCCGGATCCAACCGCAAACGCGAGCGTCAGTACGAGCATGTGAAGGCGAGCGCCGAGAGGCGCGGCGAGCCGGAGAAGCGCGCGAAGGAGATCGCCGCCCGTACCGTCAACAAGGAACGTGCCCGCTCGGGTGAGTCGAAGACGGCGAGCAGGACGTCCACACAGGACCCGAAGTCCGCCTCTCAGCGAGGTGGAGAGCGCTCACACAAGGGCGCACAGGGCCGCACCAGAGACCAGTTGTACGAAGAGGCCAGGAAGAAGAACGTCGAGGGCCGCTCCACGATGAACAAGGAGCAGCTCCGCAAGGCGGTCAGTCGCTGAACCGCTGAGGCCGCTGCTTGCGGGCAAGGCGTCGCCTCAGCGGCAACATGCAAGGTCCGCCCGCCGACCGGCTGACGGAGTAGGTCACCGGAGCCCAGCTACGAACCGCAGACGGAAGGCCGAGGAATCACCTGGCTGTCGCCACGTGTCCCTGACCACCGACTGTGTGGCTGACCCCGAGGTGACCGGAACTGTCAACGGACATGGAGTGGTCCCACCGGGAGGTGCCGACGCCGGGGTCGGAACCTCTGGACGTCTACGACCGCCAGGGGGAGCGTGGTTTCCGGGGGCTCAGCGGATTCGGCCGGACATCCGTTCTGTCTGTGTCGCCGGCGAGCCGCGGTCGACTCGGAACCCCGCATCTACGGTGCCGGACAAGCAGGGGTCTGCTACCCCACACCTACAGGAGGGACGACAGCGGATGAGTGACCACGACGTGAGCAAGCGGAAGGTGCTGGTCATCGTCACCAACTACGGCGTCGAGCACGACGAACTCTTCGTCCCGCTCGACCACCTGCGCGGGTGGGGCGCCCAGATCGATGTCGCAGCCGTGACAAGGGGCGCCGTCGAGACCCTCGTCGGTGACAAGGCGCCCGGCAGAAGTCTGGACCCCGACCTGACACTGGACGAGGTCGATCCGGCCGATTACGATCTTCTGCTCGTACCGGGTGGGACGTTGAACGCCGACACACTCCGCATGCAGAGCTCCGCCGGCCGCATCGTGCGCGCGTTCTCCGCGGCCGGCAGGCCCGTCGCGGCCATCTGCCACGGGCCCTGGGTGCTGGTCGATGCCGGCGTCGTCGCGGGGAAGCGGCTCACCTCCTACGCCTCACTGCAGACCGATATCCGCAACGCAGGCGGCAACTGGACGGATCAGCCCGTCGTCACTGACGAGTCCGGTGGCTGGAAGCTCATCACTTCACGGAACCCGGACGATCTGGAAGCCTTCATGCGGGAGATCGACGCCGCACTCGACGTCTCCGGCCTGTCCGGCACCTGATCCCTCATCCGCACCACAGCCCTGCAGCGGTCCGCCTGACAACCGGACGTGCCCGCGGCGCACTGCACGGGGCGGCCATGGGCGGGAACACGCTTTCCGGTCAATACGTCCCTGTAAGTCCCTGGCGTTACCCGGCAGACTCGGTCCTCTCACTGAACAGCAGGTCAGAAGCATGACCGCCCGTCACGGCACGGCATAGATCGACTTCAAGGGACGGCGGGGCCCAGGGGCGGGGTTGACAACGGGGCGGCGACGGATGCGGCACCTCTGAGCAGGAGATTCTCTGCTTTCAGCTCTGTCACGGGCTTACCGCTTTGCACACTGGATCGTCCCGCGACTGGCCCTCGGACAGAGCTGAAGGCCCCTGAGGAGTCCCTGGCTCAGTCCGCTTCCGAGTGCCGCGGTACTCGGATTCCGGTGCCTTCCGCACGCTCACGACGGAGGCGGGGCAGGCTCGGACCCGACTCGGGCGAACCGCGCCCAGGAGGACGGTCCACGAACGTCTCCCGTGGTGGTCGGCTGACGCCGCGTGGGGCCCGGCCGCCGGCCCACGTCCCGCGTTCCGATCCGGTCAGCCGGGTCAGCTGGTCCCTCGCCGTCCGCGACCGCCGGCCCCACCGCCCCGGTCACCGGACTCACGCGCAGCCAGGACCTGTCCAGCCGATCATGTGCGGAGCCGGATGGCGAGGCGGCCTGCTGCGGCGGCAGTGCCGCGGAAGACGTAGCCGCGCTTGTCGTATCGAGTGGCGACGACTCCGGCGGGCTCGAGCTTGCTCAATCGGCTCATACGTGAGCCTTGCCCGGTCCGCGCGGACGAACCTCTTACCGCAGGGCGTCGGCGACAGCGCCGGCTCACTGCCGACAAAGGCCGCAGAGCCGCCGTCAGTTCCCCACCGTCCCACAGGACATCAGCTCGCCGACGCGTGGTTGTGGTAACGATGCCACAGGGTCTCAGCACAGCAGGGCGCGCCCGATCGTCACCGGTTTTTCCGGCCGGCGCCCTCAGCTGAGGGCGCCGGCCGGTGGCGGTCTCACGCGGCAACGTGATCGCGCCGGGTTCCTGGTCGTCGTCGGTGGAGCCCGCAACTGTCAGGAGGTGTATCTACGCTGGGAAAGAGTGCCGCCCGGCCTTGAATGATTGATGAACTCGCTTCCGGAAGATTGGGATGATCCCTGCATCTAACTGATCATTTCAGAATGAGATCGGTGTGGTGGCTTGGCAGTTGGAAGTTGGATCGGCAGGATTTGGTGGGTGTCTGCTGATCTTGTGCCTGATG